>NZ_JBNKPP010000133.1:0-35626 GCF_050295395.1 Agarivorans sp. | reverse complement strand
CTGCGTATCGGTGGCGATTTTAATCAAGGTCGTCTCAAGTTGCGGGTTGATTTGCAGGGGGATGCCAGCAATATAGTCGATTTAACTGCGAAGATTTATCTGCAAGCTGAGCAAGTGAACTTAGCCGCTTTTGCTGAGCCCGGCAGTCGTTTAGCCGAGCAGTTTCATAGTAATTTAAATTTGTCGTTGTGGGGGGATTTTTCTGCTCAACAGGCGACCCGCTGGGTGGCCCAGTGGCAAGACAGCCGGTTGCAGTGGGGGGAAGGATTTGCTCAGCAGCTAGAAATCCATAGTGGTCTGAGCCAAGTGATTCAGCAAGGTGAGCTGTGGCGGGTAGATAAACTGCCTTGGGACATGGCCATTAACGGTGCAGCCAGTGATTTTTCATTACAAGGTTTGCTAAGTCCAACGCAACAACGCTGGCGACTTAGTGGGCTCAATTTGGCTGCTTGGTCGGCGACAGGGGCCTTATATCAAGAGGCTTTGCCAACGCTTGACTGGCCTAGTTTAATACAAGCAGGTGAATTAGTTGACGGGGAGTTAAGTTATCAGCAGCAGTCTTCGTCCCTAAGCTATAAAGCTGAACTGAAAGCATTGGCCACCGAGGGGCAGGGTTTTATTCCTAAGTTGACTGGGCTAAACGTGACCTTGCAAGGCGACTTGCAGCAAGCCCATATTCAGTTACAGCAACAAGGCGAGTTTCATCTGCTAGAACAGTTTAAGCAAGGTTTAAACATTGAGCAGCTAGATGCCTCTGTGAATGTGGATTTTGGCGAATCGGGTTTTAGCATTAGTAGTGCTTCGACGCATTTGCTTACTCCTGAACTCGACTTTGCAGGGCAGTGGCGCTTAGCTTGGGCGAAAGGCCAAAAATGGCCATTTTTGAGTTTAATGGCTAACGCTGAAATTAAAGATGCGGCCAAGGCTTTTTGGTATTACCCCGAAGTGATGCCTGATAAGGTGTATGGGTACTTAGAAAAAGCCTTATTAGCCGGGCAGGCTAAACATAGCCAGGTG
Organism: Agarivorans sp.; assembly: GCF_050295395.1. Lineage (NCBI taxonomy): Bacteria > Pseudomonadati > Pseudomonadota > Gammaproteobacteria > Alteromonadales > Alteromonadaceae > Agarivorans > Agarivorans sp. The sequence goes on along the minus strand of NZ_JBNKPP010000133.1, from coordinate 34,609 downwards.
CTGTGGTATGGCACACTGAACCACTATCCTTATAACAATATGGACGGCATTTTTCAGGCTTATGTGCCCTTAGAAAATGCTAGTTTTCAGTTTGACCCCGATTGGCCCGCCTTACAAGAATTACAGCTAGACCTATTGTTCCAAAATGACGGCTTGTTCATGGAAAGCCAGCAAGCTAAGTTGGGGGCGGTGCCCGCTCAGCGAATTAGCGCGAGTATTCCTCGCTTTTATCGTCACTCAGAGCTCTATATCACCGGTGAACTCGCTGGTGAGGCGAGTGATGTGCAAGCTTATCTACAACAATCACCGGTAGAAGCCTTAAGCTCGAGTTTGCAACAGTTGCCACTGAGTGGCGGCAAGGTGAAGGGCGAAGTGTATCTCAACATTCCTCTTGCGGGAGGTAAGGTTGATGTGAATGGGCATGTCGACTTTCTGGGGAATAATCTAAATGTTCTGCCAACAGGTATGAACTTACAGCAAGTGACGGGACGTTTAGTCTTTCAAAACGAGAAGTTGCGTAGTAGCGGGTTAACCGCAGTTTGGCGGGATCTGCCCTTATCACTGAAGTTGGCAACTAAAACAGAGTCTCGGAGTTATCAATTGGAGATGGACTTAGCAGGGCGCTGGCCCGTCGCCGATATGGAACGAGCGTTTGCTATGCCCTTGGCGGTGTATGCTAGCGGAAGTTTGGATTGGCAGGGGGATTTAGCCATTCAATTAAAGCCTGATGGTTTATTTGATTATCAGGGGGACTTTCGCTCGGAGTTGCTAGGCTTGGGCTTAAAAATGCCTGCTCCTATGGATAAGAGTGCCCAGCAAAGCTGGCCGAGTTTGCTCAGTATTAATGGTAATCAGCTAAGCAGCATGATTAACCTAGAATCAAACAAAATTCTGTCGCTAACTGCTCAAGTCGATTTTTCTGAAGGTCAGAAAAAACTGCAGTATGCCTTATTAAATTTGGGCGAAAACAATGGATTGCGCTGGCAGGGGCAAGGTTTAGCGATGTCCTTTGATTTTGCTGAATTAGAATTAATGCCTTGGCTAAACTGGGCTAAGCAGCAAACGAATAACACAGCGGTGGTTCCCGAGAGTGAATACACCAATGTTAGTTTAGTGGTTCCCGAGTTGTTGTTTGTTCGGGGAACGGTGGCCAAGGCTAAGCTACTTGGGCAAACTATTGAGCAACTAGACATCGCTTTTTTGCCTCGCAGTAAGACTCCCTTACAAATCGAATCTCAGCAATTGGTCGCCAGTTTGGCTGTGCCTAAACAACCAAGCCTAGACTTACCGGTACACTTAAACATAGAAAAAGCACTACTCGCTGATGTGGATTTTTCGCTACTAGAACAATCGCCACAAGCTGAAGTGGCTATCGGCCTGAATGAGCAAGCTGAAGTGTCGTTGATCACCAAGCTGCCACCCTTAATTGTTGATTGCCAAGACTGTCAGTTGGGGCCTTATCGTTTAGGGAAATTTAATCTTAATCTACCGATTGCCCAGCAAAATATGCAAAACGGGCGCTTAAGAGTGGATTGGGGACATACCCAGCTCAGTTCAGATTTGTTTTGGACGCTACAAGATGGACAAGAGAGCGCCGGGCTTAAAGGCGGTTTTACCAGTAATAGCTTAGAAAAGCTGATTGGTGATATGGGCTATGACAGCCCCTTAAAAAACACGCCAGCGCGTTATAACTTTGATCTAAATTGGCAGGACAGTTTGCTCTCTCCGCAAAAAGAGTCGTTAAATGGGCGTTTAGAGCTGAAAACAGATAAGGGTGTGGTGACCGAGATAAGCGATAAGGGGACTCGAATTTTAAGTCTTGCCAGTTTGGATACCATTCGCCGCCGCTTGCAATTGGACTTTAGTGATGTGTTTGAAAAAGGGCTGCATTTCGATTCGATGAGTGCTAGCGTCAATTTTGATCATGGTGTGGCAGATAATCAGGATTTCTATCTCGACGGTGTGGCAGGGGTGATGCGTGGCAAAGGCAAGCTAGATTTAGCTTCCGGGAAAATTGATTATCGCGTGAGTTATTCGCCTAAAGTGACCTCTAGTTTACCGGTATTAGCGGCGTTCTTAGTGACGCCGGCCACCGGCGTTGCGGTGTTGGCTTTGTCTAAGTTATTAGAGCCGGTGGTAGAAGTGGTAACGCAAATTGATTTTGCCTTGAAGGGGAATATTGCTGAACCTGAGCTTATCGAGTTAGAGCGAGTGAAGAAAGAAATCACCGTACCAGACGAATTTAGACAGTAAGGAGCCAACAATGAATCTAATCGCTTTGCAGATGTGCTCCGGTTCATCCCTAACTGATAACCTAGAGCAAGCCGAACAACTCTTGCAAGAGGCTTGTCCTCGCGCCGGTGATTTAGTGCTTTTGCCGGAAAACTTTGCCCAGTACGGTGGCGGCGAACAAGCCTATTTAACTGTCGCCGAAGCTTTAGCTAATGGGCCTATTCAGACTTGGTTAGCCAAACAGGCTCAACGTTATGGTATTTATCTGGTGGCGGGCAGTGTGCCTATTCAGGCCGAACAAACTACACGTTGTTACACCACTAGCTTGGCGTTTTCGCCGCAAGGCGAATTACTTCAGTACTATCACAAGCTGCATTTGTTTGATGTAGATGTGGCTGACAACGTGGGTTGTTATCGAGAGTCAGATTATTTTGTCGCCGGACAAAAGTTGGCTTATTTCGATGCTGGAGGTGTGCGCGTCGGCATGAGCATCTGTTTTGATTTGCGCTTTCCTTACCTATTTCAGCTGCTGCGCCAACAGGGCTGTGATATTGTATTGCTTCCTGCGGCGTTTACCGCACTCACAGGGGAAGCTCATTGGCAGGCACTGTTGCAAGCAAGAGCAATAGAAAACCAATGTTATATTGTGGCTGCTAATCAAGCTGGAACACATGATAATCAGCGTAAAACTTGGGGCCATTCAATGATAGTGGATCCTTGGGGACGTTGTTTAGATGTACAAAGCACCAATTTAGGCGCGGCCAAGGCCGAGTTTAGCTCGCAATTACTACAGCAAGTTAGGGATAACATGCCCCTGCCGCTGCACCAACAATTACAACTAGGGTGGAGAGAATAATTACTATGTCGTTTGAACAAGTCAGTCAGTCATTACTGTTGCCAGGGGGAATTGGCGAACTAGAATTGCAAATGGCGCTGACCGAAGTCGCGAAACAGCAAATTGATTATGCTGATCTGTATTTTCAGCACAGTCGTCATGAGTCGTGGGTATTGGAAGACGGCATCGTTAAAGAAGGCAGTTATAATATTGAGCAGGGCTTGGGCGTTCGAGCCATTAGCGGCGAACAAACCGGTTTCGCTTACTCTGATGTAATTGATAATCAAGCCTTATTACGTACTTGCCAAGCAGCACGTGGTATTAGTCCTAATCCTAATCCCGGACGAGCGCTAGTTAAGCCCTTCAAAAAGGTGACTGCCGAACAGTTTTATCAGGCCGATAATCCCTTGGTCAGCTTATCTAACCAGCAAAAAATAGCGCTACTCGAACGTGCCGATAAGTATGCTCGTAGCTTAGATCCAGCGGTGACCCAAGTGATCGTTAGCCTTAGCGGAGTTTATGAGGAAGTGCTGGTGGCCGCCAGTGATGGTACTTTAGCTGCCGATATTCGCCCCTTAATTCGTTTTAACTGTAGTGTATTAGTAGAGCGTAATCAGCGGCGTGAACGTGGTTCTGCTGGTGGCGGTGGGCGGCGTAAGTACAGTTCCTTTTTAGAAGACGTTAACGGACGAGAACGCGCTATGAGCTTTGTTGACGAAGCGGTGCGCCAAGCTTTAGTCAACCTTGAGGCTATCGATGCTCCTGCGGGGCTAATGCCTGTAGTGCTCGGTGCCGGCTGGCCGGGAGTTTTGCTGCATGAGGCCGTTGGCCATGGTTTGGAAGGAGACTTTAATCGTAAGGGCTCTTCTGCCTTTAGTGGCTGCATGGGCCAACAAGTGGCCTCCAAGCTTTGTACCGTGGTTGACGATGGCACTTTAGGTCAGCGTCGTGGCTCAGTGAGTATCGATGACGAAGGTACCCCCGGCCAATATAACGTATTAATTGAAAACGGGGTGCTTAAAGCTTATATGCAAGATAAGCATAATGCTCAATTGATGAATACCCACTCTACCGGTAATGGCCGGCGTGAGTCTTACGCGCATTTACCTCTACCTCGTATGACGAATACTTATATGTTAGCGGGAGAAAGTGAGCCTGAAGAGCTGATCGCCTCGGTTAAAAAGGGCATTTATGCACCTAATTTTGGCGGTGGGCAGGTTGATATTACCTCTGGCAAGTTTGTGTTCTCGGCTTCAGAAGCTTATTTAATTGAAGACGGTAAAATTACTGCCCCAATTAAAGGAGCGACTCTTATTGGTAGTGGCCCTGAGGCGATGCAGCAGGTCTCTATGGTGGGCAATGATTTAGCCCTAGATCAAGGGGTTGGAGTCTGTGGTAAGGAAGGTCAAAGTGTGCCGGTGGGCGTTGGACAACCTAGTTTGAAGTTGGAACAGTTAACCGTAGGCGGTACCGCCTAAGTGAGGAAGGGGCCTAGGCCCCTTTTTTTATAAGGCTTGTTTGAGGTAGCTAACTAGCTCGTGATGGGCTTTGCCCGGTTTTTCTTGAGTTAACTCTTTCTTAGCCTGGCGAACCAGTTGTCTGAGTTTTTGTCGCTCTAGCTGGGGATGCGCTTCTAATAAGGCATTGATCGCTTCATCCCCTTCGCTAATTAACTGATCGCGTTGCTTTTCTAATGCCAGTTGCGCCTGTGCTTGATAGATGTGTTTGTTACGGATCTTATCTAAGCCGGCATTGATCAACTCTTCATTCTCGCTTCGCATCACTTTGCCAATGTAGTTCATATGGCGCCTATATGCTTCGCGCTTATCTTTTAAACGCTTGGCCAAGGCAATGGCTTCGCGTAGCGTTGGGCTCATTTCGATGGTGGCAAGTTGTGGATTGGTTAGCGCAACTAATTCGGCGCCAATTTTCTTTAAACGATCGGCTTCGCGCTTTATTTCCGACTTACTGATCCACTCGTCTTCCTCATCATAAGGCTGCGGGTTCTTCATTTTTTCACTCTCTAGAGACTTTTTTTACTATCTTACCAGTTCTTGCGTATAGTCGCTCGATGAGTTTTGTTATGCTATGGCGATGGAATAAAGTGAAGATCAATGATGAGTCCGGAAAAACAAGTTAGCCAAGAGTTAAGCCAATTAAAGCAGGCGGTAGAATTTGCATTGGAACAAGCTAAATTGCTTGGTGCCGATCAGTCAGAAGTGTCTATTTCTAAACAAACTGGTATTAGTGTCGCGACCCGTGAGCAACAGGTTGAGACCTTAGAATTTAACCACGATGGAGCTTTGGGCATTGCCCTGTATAAGGCTAACTGTAAGGGTAGTGCGTCAACTTCTGACTTGAGTCCTGAGGCGATAAAAAATGCGGTGAAAGCGGCTTATGATATTTGTCGCTATACGTCTACCGACAAAGCCGCAGGAATTGCAGATAAAGAACTACTTGCTACAAATATTCCCGATTTAGAGTTGTTTCACCCCCATCCCTTAGAACCCGATTATTTTATTGATGTGGCTAATCGTTGCGAGCACTTGGCCTTAAGCAACCCCAAAATTAAAGCGAGTGATGGCGCTAATATCAATAGTCACTACGGGGTGAAGGTATATGGAAATAGTCATGGCTTTTTAGCGGGCTATCCCACTAGTCGCCATAGCATCAGCTGTATGTTGATCGCCGGTGATAAAGATATGCAACGTGATTATTCCTATAGTGTAGCTCGGGACTTTGCCGATTTAGACAGCATTGAGCAGATTGCATCTAAGGCGGTTGATAAAACCTTAGGCCGTTTAAATAGCCGCAAAATATCCACTTGTGAAGTACCGGTTATTTTTGACCAAGACGTGGCTAGTGGTTTATTTGGCCATTTAGTGGGGGCGATTAGTGGCGGTAATTTATATCGGCGTTCTTCGTTTTTATTAGACGGTTTAGGTAAACAAGTGTTTCCAAGTTGGTTGTCTATTTATGAAGATCCGTTTGTAAAGAAGGGCTTGTCGAGCACGCCGTTTGATAGTGAAGGGGTCGCGCCTAAAGCCAAGCATATTATTGCTGATGGGGTGTTAGAGAGTTATTTACTGACCAGCTATTCGGCGCGTAAGTTAGGTATGCAAAGCACTGGGCATGCCGGTGGCATCCATAATTGGCAAATTAAGCACTCCGGTATCAGTCGCGCAGAGCTGTTACAGCAAATGGGCACCGGGTTGCTTGTCACTGAGCTGATGGGCCAAGGAGTGAATACTGTAACCGGTGATTATTCTCGTGGCGCGGCGGGTTACTGGGTGGAAAACGGAGAAATCGCCTTTCCGGTTCACGAAATTACCGTGGCGAGTACCTTGCAAGAGATCTACGCCAATATTGTGGCGATTGCCGATGACTTCGATAAAGAAAGCTCTATTCAGTCTGGCTCGGTGCTTATTTCTTCGATGAAAATTGCTGGTAGTTAACTAGCTTCACTAAAGCAGTGCTCGCTTATGCGAGCACTAACGTCGCCATCCCCAAGAACGAAAACAGTCCCATTACGTCCGTCACGGTGGTGAGGGCCATCCCGCCAGCTAGTGCCGGGTCGATGTTAAACTTTTTCATTAGCAGGGGAATGCTGGCGCCGGCCAAACCTGCCAAAGACATGTTAATAAACATGGCTCCAGCAATGATAACCCCTAGCGTCCAGTCTCCCTTCCAAAAAGTGACCACTAAGGCGATTACGCTGGCCCAAATCATCCCGTTAAGCATGCCAATAGCTGCTTCCTTACCAATTAGCCAGCGTGAGTTGCCTTCCCCAATATGACCCACGGCCAAGCCACGAATTACTAGCGCTAGAGTCTGGTTTCCGGCAATTCCTCCCATACTGGGCACTATCGTCATTAACACAGCCAGAGTGGCGAGTTGCTCTAGGGTGGATTCGAACATATTGCTAATTGAGGCCGCGATGAGGGCTGCACAGAGATTGATACCTAGCCAGAAAGTTCGGCGCTGAGTACTTTTAATCACTGGCGCAAAGGTATCTTCATCGTCATCCATACCGGCCATACCCATCATGCTGTGCTCTGCATGTTCACGAATAATATCCACCACGTCATCAATGGTGATACGGCCAAGCAAGCGACCCTGTTCGTCAACTACCGGGGCAGAAATCCAGTCATGTCGCTCAAATAGAGCGGCTACATCATCTTCGGCCATGTTGACGTCGATGCTTTCGGCGCTGCTGTCCATGACGTCACGGACATTCACATTGGGGTTGACTGTTAGTAGCGTGGAAAGGGGAATATCACCCAGTAATAAGTCGTTTTCGTCCACCACATATAAGGCATCGGTGGCTTCTGGTAGTTCACCACGTAAACGTAAGTAGCGTAATACTACATCGATGCTAACGTCGGCGCGCAGAGTGATGGTATCGGTGTTCATGATACTGCCAGCCGTATCTTCTGGATAGGCGAGTGCAGCTTCTACACGATGGCGATCTTGGCTATCCATCGCATCCAGCACTTCTCGATAAACACTGTCTGGCAGGCTACGTAATACGTAGGCAATGTCATCGGTATCCATGTTTTCGGTGGCTGCGGCTAGGCTTTCGGGGGCCATCAGCTGCAACACCCCTTCCATGACATCCTCGTTAAGCTCTTCGAGAATCTCACCGTGTTGTTCGGGATCGGTCAGTTGCCATAGAACCTTACGACCGGCAGGCGGGCTAGATTCCAATAATAAGGCGACATCACAGGCAGGCATTTGATGAAGTATTCGCCTAACATACACGAACATACCGCTGTCTAGAGCTTGATGAAGCTCCTGAAGGCGTTTATGTTGGTTAGGGTTTAACTCCATCTCTTCTAGCATAAGCGAATCCCTATTTGTGCTGCTGCAAGCCTTGCCTGCTAAGTGTAGCTTGAGTTTATTGCAATCGTTTTATTCTTCGTCGAAGTTAGCTTCAACCAAGGCTTGTACCGCATCTAAGGCAGCTTCCGCATCGTCTCCTTCGGCTATCAGCGTTAGGGTGCTGCCCTGCGCGCTGGCGAGTACCATGAGTCCTAATACACTGGCGGCGGAGGCGATTTTATCTCCATCCATGATACTTAATTCAGCATTAAATTGCTGGGCCAACTCTACTAATTTAGTGGCGGGGCGAGCATGTAACCCCAATTTGTTTTTTACGATAACCTGTCTAGTGAGCTTCAAGATGATGTTCCAAAGTGCGATGACGACGTTGTACTTTTCGTTTTGAGCTAAAGTGCTCGGCCAGCTTTTCCGCCACATAAACACTGCGATGTTGTCCACCGGTGCAGCCTATGGCAATGGTTAGGTAGGCACGGTTGTTGGCCTCCAAATGGGGTAGCCAGCTATCAAGTAATTGACTAATTTGATCAATATACTCAGTGACTAAGGGCTGAGCAGCGAGGTAATCTTGAACCGCTTGGTCTAAACCGGTCAGTGGGCGAAGTTGTTCTTGCCAATGCGGGTTAGGCAAAAAACGTGCGTCAAACATATAGTCTGCATCGCTGGGCACACCATTTTTGAAGCCAAAGGATTCAAATACCATAATCAGCTGTTGTTGTTTATCACCGGTGACTCGCGAGCGGATCAGGCTGCTGAGTTCATGAACCGATAACCTCGAAGTATCGATCCGTAAATCGGCGTTACTTGAGATGGGCTCTAATAGGGCGGTTTCCGATTCAATCGCCTCGGCCAGTGAAACACCGTTTTGACTTAGTGGGTGGACTCGCCGCGTCTCGCTATAACGACGAATTAGAGCCTCGTCTTTGGCATCTAAGAAGATGCTGAGCAAGTTGACTTCGGGGCCGGCATTGCGGATCACCCGCGCGATCGGTGAGGGCTCATCTGGAAGGTTACGAATATCGATGCTAATGGCAACCTTCGGATACTTTTGTTTTAAGTTGTCGATAAGCGACTGCCACAACAGTACCGGAAGGTTGTCGACACAATAATACCCGAGATCTTCTAACACTCGTAAGGCAACCGTTTTGCCTGAACCGGAGCGTCCACTAACGATGATTAGTTCCATGATGGCCCCTAATTAAGCTTAGAGTATTAGGCTACCATGATGTTGTATAGCTCGTCATCACTTTGTGCGCAGCGAAGTTGTTTACATACTTGTTTATCATTAAGTTTTTCAGCAACTTGAGATAGGGTGTTTAAGTGTTGCTGACATTGGTCTTCGGGGACTAATAAGGCAAAAACCAAATCGACGGGTTGATTGTCGATGGAGTCAAACGTTATCGCAGGATCACAGCGTAAGAAAACCGCAGTGGCTTGATGTTCACTAGCAATTCGCCCATGGGGAATCGCAATACCTTGGCCAATGCCGGTGCTGCCCATTTTTTCTCTATTTAATAAACTCTCAAAAATACTTTGAGCAGAGATATCCAATTGGCTAGCTGCCAGCTCGCTAATGATTTCTAGGGCGCGTTTTTTTGAAGAGCATTGAACTGCACGTTGCGTGCAGTTCAAACTTAGTACTTTATTTAGTTGCATTAGAGTGACTAGTGTTTAGTGAGTTTTTCTTTGTGTTTGATAACTTGACGATCGAGTTTATCGATCAGGCTATCGATGGCTGCGTACATGTCGGTGTGTTCTGAAGTGGCAAATACCTCACCACCATTTAAATGTAGGGTCGCTTCGGCGATTTGATTTAGTTTCTCCACATTTAAGATGACATGAACATTATTTATTTGTTCGAATCGTCGGGTTAGTTTGGCAAATTTTGTGTGGACATATTCTTTTAATGACTCAGTAATTTCTACGTGGTGTCCGGTAAGATTAATTTGCATAGATATCGTCCCCTGTTATAGGCCTTAGATAAGGCTTTTACGTTGGTTAGAAGGTGGAATAGCCAAAGACTCACGGTATTTAGCAATGGTGCGTCTTGCCACCTTGATCCCCTGATCTGCCAAAATATCAGCAATTTTACTATCGCTGAGTGGTTTATTGCTGTTTTCGGCAGCTACCAGTTTTTTAATTAAGGCTCTAATTGCTGTAGAAGAGCATTCCCCGCCCCCTTCGGTGGTGACATGGCTGGAAAAGAAGTATTTCAATTCAAAAATGCCACGAGGAGTATGCATAAATTTCTGGGTGGTAACCCGAGAAATAGTCGACTCATGCATTTCTACAGCTTCTGCTACATCGTTCAATACCATTGGTTTCATCGCTTCTTCTCCATACTCAAAGAAGGCTTGCTGATGGTGAACAATGCAGTTCGATACTTTTAACAGTGTTTCGTTACGGCTTTCAATGCTTTTGATAAACCACTTAGCTTCTTGTAAATGACTACGAATAAACTGGGTATCGTTGGCATTGGTAGAGGTTTTACTGAGTGAAGCATAGTGAGAATTTACCCTTAATTTGGGCATGGCGTCAGGGTTTAGTTCTACCACCCATCGACCTTGACGTTTTATGACCGAGACATCGGGAATAACGTATTGCGCCTGATTGGGTTCTACAGCGTTGCCAGGACGGGGCTCTAAGGTATGAATGAGTCGCATAACTTCACGCAACTGCTCTTCTTTCAATTTGGTTTTACGTGACAATAAGCGGAAGTCGCGATTGGCTAAGACATCGATATGGTTAGTGACAATGTCTTTAGCTTCTTTTAGCCAAGGAGTATCTTCGGCAAAGCGGCCTAATTGAATCATTAAGCATTCTTGTAAAGAGCGCGCGCCAATACCTACCGGATCGAAGTGTTGAATACGCTTTAATACAGCTTCAACTTCATCCAGCTCAACATCTAAATCGTTATTTTCACTGTCGCGTAAACCTTCTAAGAGCTGTTCGCAATTTTGAGTTAGGTAACCTGATTCATCAATCGCATCGATAATTGCCAACGCAATAGCTTGGTCAACTTCACTAAATGGTGTCAGTTGCATCTGCCATACTAAGTGGTCTTGTAAAGATTCAACGGTTTCACCTTGAAACAACATATCGCTGTCGTCGCTAACACCGCTGCTGCCTGAGCTTGAAGGTCCTGAACTGGCGCTGTAGATATCATCCCAAGTGGAATCCACCGGTAAGTCATCAGAAACAGTGTCTTGGTTAATGGCATCGCCGGCTTCTAATTGACTATTATCAACTTCGTTGTTTATACTGCTATCGTTAATTTTGTCATTAAGAGATTGAGCCTCATTAGCATCGTTGTCACTGGCGTGTGACTCATCCGCTTCGAGCAGAGGGTTACTTTCCAGTGCCTCCTGAATTTCTTGCTGCAAATCCAGTGTTGAAAGCTGGAGTAAGCGAATCGCCTGTTGTAACTGAGGGGTCATGGTCAATTGTTGACCAAGACGCAACTGCAAAGATGCTTTCATTAACTACCGCTGTTCCTTCTTCTTATTGTATTGTGTTTTTTACTTGCACTTTAACTATAGCTTGAATTGTTCACCGAGATAAACTCGTTTCACGTGTTCATTTTCAAGTATTTCTTCAGGTTTCCCCGAGGCTATCAATTCGCCTTGGCTAACGATATAGGCATGTTCACAAACATCGAGAGTTTCTCTCACATTGTGATCGGTGATCAATACGCCAAGACCACGATCACGCAGGTGTTCAATAATCTTTTTTATATCGATAACAGAAATAGGATCTACACCAGCAAAGGGTTCGTCAAGCAAAATAAACTTTGGCGCGGCGGCTAAAGCACGAGCAATTTCAACCCGGCGGCGTTCCCCACCAGACAAACTCATGCCTAGGTTTTTTCTAATGTGACTAATGTGGAACTCTTCTAAGAGGTCGTCTAAAGCCACTTGTTGTTGCTGTTTGTCGAGATCTTTACGGGTTTCTAACACCGCAAGAATATTTTTTTCAACAGATAGACGTCTAAATATAGACGCTTCTTGGGGTAGGTAGCCAATACCCTTGCGGGCACGGCTATGCATAGCCGTGCTAGATAGGTCATCGTCATCGATTAGAATTCGACCATGATCGCGAGGCACTAAGCCTACTACCATGTAAAAGGTGGTGGTTTTCCCCGCTCCATTGGGGCCGAGTAAGCCCACGATCTTACCGGTTTCTACATTCAGACTAACGTCTTTTACTACCTTGCGACCTTTGTAACTTTTGGCTAGGTTTTCAGCAATCAATGTACTCATCGTTACTGTTGTTCCTGTGGCGCAATATCGTTGAGTTGTTGCGGTAAGAAAATGGTGGTGACACGACTGTTTCCATCTCCTTGGGCTACCATTTCTTGTTTATCAATGCTGTATTTGATCATACTGCCTTTGACCAAGCTCTCTTCTTGTTTGAGTTGAGCATTGCTGCTGAGCGTTAAGGTTTGTGTTTTAAGATCGTAGCGAACCTCGTTGGCTTCGGCCTCAATTGGCTTGCCACTATCGAGCATTTGATAAAAGGTAGCGGGTTGCCCTTTGGCGATCATCACTTCGCTGCCTTTTTCTTCACTACCGATCACGCTAAGCTCGTCGGCACGCATTTTAATCGAACCTTGGGTTACCACTACATTGGTATAAAAGGTGACCCGGTTTTCTTTAATGTTAACTTCTTGGCGGTCGGCATCAACGATGATTTGCTGATTAAAATCGTCTTCTAAAGCTGTTGCTGTCCAAGAGAGTAAAAGTAAGCCCGCACTGAGCACTAACTTACTGCTGTGGGTTATGGTAAACCGCTTCAATATCATTTAATAACGTCACTATTTCGTTGGCTAAATCGCCGTTCATACCTACCCCATACAGTTCGTAAGACGGACCATATACGGTGACCGGTTGATCGCTGCTCATGGTTTCAGTTTGCAGGTCGATATCCAATTTTTCGGTAATTAAATCGCGTATGTATTCACCGCGACTTAAGTTTTTAATTACTACATTGTCATTTAGGGTGACTAATTGCTGCTGCTGTACTGTAGCCTGATCGGCATCAATTTGCCATACAGGTTGGTGGGGCGCGGGATATACCAGAATTTTCGGTTTCGTAAATTCGGTGTTTTTTAGTTGCTCAAAATATGCCATTTGTTCGGCATAAATTCGATAGCGTGGTTGGCCATCTTCAGCAAAACTCACACTGTACAGTTGCTCGGCAATAAAACTGGGCTTACTGGCTTCTCGCGTGCCGATTTGCTGTTGCTTATCGCTGGGGCTGAGTTGCCAGAGGATCAAAGCAATAACAAATAAACCAGCAAAAAACCAAGTAGGGCGGTTCATATGCTCATCCCTTGGGCTTGTTCGAGCTTACCTTGAGCTTGCAAAATAAGGTCACACAGTTCGCGTACTGCACCATAACCGCCAGCGGTTTTTGTCACAAGGTCGGCCGCCTGCTTGCATAGAGGATGGGCTGTTTGTACCGCCACCCCCAAGCCGCAAGCCTGCATTACGGGGGTGTCGACTAAGTCATCACCGATGTAGGCAACTTGCTGAGGAGCTAGTTGGAGTTGTTGCAGTAGTTCGCGGTAAGCAGCCAATTTGTCTTGTTGCCCTTGGTAAAGCTGTGTAATCCCCAAGGACTGCATACGTTGCTCTACTATCTTTGATTTACGCCCAGTAATCACCGCCACTTCCAGGCCACTGTTGATTAAGGCTTTTATGCCAAAACCGTCTAGGGTATGAAAGGCTTTGAGCTCCTCGCCTTCATTGCCCATGTAGATACGGCCGTCAGAAAAGACCCCATCAACATCGCAAATCAGCAGTTTAATGGCGGCGGCGGCGTTAAAATTTTGCTGGCTAACTTCACCGTAGGGCGTGCTAATAGTCACTAATATACTCCAGCTTGTAACAAAGTATGCATGTTGAATGCTCCGACTACTTGTGTGTTTTCAAGGACAAACAAACCATTAATTGATTTGGTTTTCATTAGCTTTAGAGCATCGAAGGCCAGCCACGAAGGCTCAATGTATTTGGGATTTTTGGTCATCACTTGAGCAATTGGCGTTTCATGGATGTCGACGCGTTGGTCTAGGATACGGCGTAGATCACCATCGGTAAAAATTCCTACCATGTGCTGCTGTTCATCGACAACACCTACCATGCCTAAGCCTTTGGCGGTGATTTCAAAAAGTGCCTCACGAATAGTTTGTTCGACTGTGACTAAAGGAATTTGTTCCCCTTTTAGCATTAAGTCGCTGACGCTGAGTAGCAGTTTTTTACCTAAGGTTCCGCCCGGATGGGAGAGGGCGAAGTCGTCGGCGGTAAAACCGCGGGCTTCTAATAAGGCGACGGCTAAGGCGTCACCCATGACTAGAGTGGCGGTGGAGCTAGCGGTTGGCGCTAAACCTAAGGGGCAGGCTTCACGCGGTACTGCTATGCACAAATGGTAGTTCGCTAGCCGTGCCATCGATGAATTAGGGTTACTGGTCATGGCGATAGAGCGCACTCCAATGCGGTTAAACACCGGATACAACGCTAGGATCTCTTCCGACTCGCCAGAGTTAGACAGTGCCAATACAATATCTTCAGCGGCGATCATGCCTAAATCGCCATGGCAGGCTTCACCGGGGTGAACAAAAAAAGCCGGAGTGCCGGTAGAGGCTAAAGTGGCGGCGATCTTGTTGGCGATATGGCCTGATTTGCCCATCCCGGTAAGAATGACTTTGCCTTTGCAGGCCAAAATCATTTCGCAAGCCTCAGCAAATTGCTGATCAATATATTGTTGTAAGTTGTCTATCGCCAGTCTTTCTATTTCAAGGACTTGTTTGGCTACACTGATGTGATCGTGTGACACACACTTCCCCTTAGTGGTTAATTTCTTTAGAAAGTATCGTTACGATACTAATAATAGTATTTGATAGCCGATGAAGGCACTGAACAACAGTCCCCCTTCCCAGCGACTAATTTTGCGCTTTTTACCAAAGCCCATGGCCATAATAAATAGGGTTACGGTAACTCCCATCATGACATAAAAGTCTCGCCCAGCGGCAAATGCATCGATCTCACCCGGGGATAACATCGCGGGCACCGCTAATACCGCAAGTATATTAAATAAGTTGGACCCGATGATATTCCCTAAGACCAAGTCGTCTTCTTTTTTAACCACACCAGCGATGCAGGCCGCTAGCTCGGGTAGGCTGGTGCCCACTGCGATAATGGTTAGGCCAATGACGAGGTCGCTCATACCAAAGTAACGGGCGATCTCAGAGGCAGAGCCCACTAAAATGTCGGCGCTGAGCGGAAGTAGTATCATCCCCACTACTAGCCAAAGTAGAGCTTTGGGGGTGGCGACATCTTGGGGGATTTCCGCTTCGGCTTCCTCAATCATTGGGTCGTGAGTGCTGTCAGAGCGATGTTTCAAGGCATTAAAAATTAAATAGCCCATCAAGCAACAAAACAAGACTAATAAGAAAAACCCTTCGCTGTAACCCAGTTGCTGGTCGTGCAATACCCATCCTGCGACGGCAGTGGCTCCGAGTACCATCGGTAATTCACGAAATAAGGTGGAAGACGAAACCATCAAGGGTTTAAGTAATGCGGTTAAGCCTAATACCAAGGTAATGTTAGTGATGTTTGAGCCGATAACATTGCCCACCGCGGTATTCATTTTACCTTCTAGGCTGGCGGTGGCCGAAACCATAATTTCTGGTGCTGAAGATCCTAAAGCGACTATCGTTAGGCCGATGATCATGGGGGATAGCCCAAAATTATTGGCGATGGCGGCCGCGCCAAAAACAAAGCGGTCGGCACTCCATACCAATAGCGCTAAGCCTAATACCAATAACAAACATTCAACTAGCATGAGCGTCCTTTACTTAAAATTTTAAATAACATGGCTAAAAAACGGTGCATTGTCGGCATTTTACCAACAAAAGGGAAGAGTTTAGCCTTGAGTGTCACCAATTATCTCAATAATATGTTTTCCTTGGCCAATTAAGAATGCTCATGGAGTGGCAAAGAATTTGATTGAAGTAAAACAATTGGCGTTCCAACGCGGTGATAAGCTTATCTTTGAACATTTAAACTTAAGTATTCAGCGAGGTAAAATCACGGCCATTATGGGTCCTAGTGGTATTGGTAAAACAACTTTACTCAAGTTGATCGGTGGACAACTTCAGCCCAGTGCTGGAGAGGTGTTGATCGAAGGGCAAAATGTTCATCAATTGAGCCGAGGAGAGTTGTTCCAATTGCGTAAGCGGATTGGCATGTTGTTTCAAAGCGGCGCTTTATTTAGCGACTTAAATGTCTTTGAGAATGTCGCCTTTCCATTGCGTGAACACACCAATTTACCTGAAGCGGTGCTCCGCAATTTGGTATTGATGAAGCTACAAACCGTAGGTTTACGGGGGGCGGCCGAGTTAATGCCCAGTGATTTGTCCGGTGGAATGGCACGTCGAGTAGCCCTCGCTAGGGCGATTGCCTTAGAGCCGGAAATTATTCTCTACGACGAGCCTTTTGTGGGACAAGATCCGATATCTATGGGGGTATTGATCAAACTAATCCAAAGCTTAAGCCAAAGCCTACAACTAACCTCAGTGATTGTGTCTCATGACGTTAATGAGGTCCTCAGTATTGCCGACTACGTGTTTGTGATCGACGGACACTCGGTATTAGCCGAAGGTAGTGTGGCAGAGATTGCGGCTAACCCCAACCCCCGTTTAACCCAGTTTTTACAAGGACAAGCCGATGGTCCTGTGGCTTTTCATTATCCTGCGGAAGATTACGCACAAGCATTAAAGGCCAGTTTATGTTAACCGCTATCGCGGCCTTAGGTCGCCAAACTTTGTTTAAAATTAGTGCCTTAGGTAGAGCAAGTTTGATGCTTTGGCATGCTTTAGTCGCAGTGCCGCGAGCACAATTGCTGAAGGACAGCATTAAACAAATTTATGTAGTAGGGGTGCAATCTCTACCCATTATTGTGGTATCGGGCTTATTTATTGGTATGGTGTTGGCCCTGCAAGGCTATAACATTTTGGTGGATTTTGGCGCCGAAACCAGCCTTGGACCAATGGTAGCCCTATCTTTATTGCGTGAATTAGGGCCGGTGGTGACCGCCTTGTTATTTGCCGGACGAGCGGGCTCCGCGCTGACCGCCGAAATAGGCCTAATGAAAACCACTGAACAGTTATCGAGTATGGAGATGATGGCGGTTGACCCACTAAAACGGGTAATCGCCCCGCGTTTTTGGGCCGGATTTATTGCCATGCCTCTATTGGCTTTAATATTCAATTTAGTGGGCATTTGGGGTGGTTATTTGGTTGGCGTGCAATGGTTGGGCGTCGATGATGGGAGTTTTTGGTCGATCACTGCCGCGTCGATAGAGTTTGGCCAGGATATTGGCAATGGCCTAATTAAAAGTGCGGTGTTTGCCATTGCAGTGGTTTGGGTTGCCTTGTTTAACGGTTATGATGCTCTGCCTAGTGCGCAAGGTATTAGCCAAGCAACCACGCGTAGTGTGGTTCACGCGTCGTTATTGGTATTGGCATTGGATTTTGTTTTAACTGCGCTGATGTTTGGCAGTTAGTGATAGGGATTAACATGAAAGTAAATAAGCTAGAGTTGTCGGTTGGGGCCTTTGTCTTATTAGGATTAGCGGCCTTATTAATATTGGCGCTGAAAATAGCCGATAGCCAATTAGGTAGTAATACCGATACTTATACTTTATATGCCAAGTTTGACAACATTGGCGGCTTAAAGGTGCGCTCGCCAGTTAAGGTGGGTGGCGTGGTGGTTGGCCGGGTCGAAGCGATTAATCTCGATGTAGAAGACTACATGCCAAAGGTGACTTTAAGTATGTATCGTCAATATGGTTTTTATCCAGAAACGAGCTCTCTTTCGATTCTTACCGCTGGGCTGTTAGGGGAGCAATATATTGGCTTAAACCCTGGCTTCGTATTAGATGATATTGAAAATCTAGATGATGGCGACATTATCGAAGACACCAAATCGGCGCTTGTCTTAGAAGAGTTGATTGGCCAATTCTTGTTTTCAATAACGGAGAAATAATTATGTGGGTACGTAGTTTGATATTGTCGCTGATTCTGTTATTCGGCTTTTGGGCTCATGCTGAAGAGATTCATGCGAATCCTTATCGTTTGATGAGTTATGTAGCCGAGCAAACTTTTAGCCGTTTGGCCAAAATTGATCGACAAGCCGATGACGCTCAGCAACAGCTAGAAGCGATTGTTCGCCAGCAGCTAATGCCTCACATAGATTATCGTTACGCAGCCTTTGCGGTGTTGGGCAAACACATCAAAAAAACCTCTAAGCAGCAGCGTGATGATTTCGCTGAGGCCTTTCAAGAATACTTGGTGAGCACATACACCCAAGCTTTAGCTCAGTATAAGCAACAGCAGGTATTGATTGAGCCGGAAAGAGCTCTTGGCGAGCAAACTAAGTTAGGTGTTCGCGCCCAACTGATCGACGCTGACCGCCCGCCGATTAACTTGGAGTTCAAGTTTCGTAAGCTAAAGAATAGTAGTGCCAATAGTGCTGATCGTTGGCTAGCCTATGATTTGATTGCCGAGGGGGTGAGTTTGTTATCTACCAAGCAGTCTGAGATGGATAGCCTTATTCGTGCCGATGGTATTGATGGCGTGATTCAGTTATTGCGAGACAAGAATCTCGCAACTCAAGAGTAAAGCATGAATAATCAATTAAGCATTAAACAAGGTTGTTTGTATTTGAGTGGTGAGTGGGCTAGCGAACAAGTGGCTCGTCATTGGTCGGCATTAAGCGATTGCAAACTCAAACAACTTGAGCTGTCTCAACTTAAGCGCATTGACTCTGCTGGAATAGCCGCTATCATCACCGCCTTAAAACCGGAACCTAGCAATCGCTTGCTCGTTAAGCATTGCCCAGAACAAGCGAAGCAGCTGTTTAAACTCTATGAGTTGGAAGCGCTGTTGCAATATCAAGATTAAAGCATATTTGCGGAGCAGAGTAATGCAACCAGAACAAATTGAACAAATTCTATCGCAGGCGCTTGAATTAGATCACGTGCAAGTAACAGGTGAAGGTAATCATTTTCAAGTTGTTGCTGTTGGTGCAATGTTTACGGATTTATCGCGAGTTAAGAAACAACAAGCGGTTTATGCACCACTGAAAGAATACATTGCGAGTAACGAAATCCACGCCTTAGGAATTAAGGCGTACACTCCTGATGAATGGCAAAAGCAACAAAAGTTTGGCCAATTGTAATCCTTAGGAGTTTTAGTGGATAAGTTTAGAATTGAAGGTGGCTGCCGCCTCGAAGGCGAGGTGGCGATTTCGGGCGCTAAAAATGCGGCTTTGCCGATCCTGTTTGCCAGCTTGTTATGTGAAGAACAAGTCATCTTACATAATGTTCCTCAATTAAAAGACATTGGTACTACCTGCAAGATGCTTCAGCACCTAGGGCGAGAGCTTGAGGTGCTGGGCGAAACAGTGATCATTAAAGCCGGTAAGGTAAATGATTTTGTGGCGCCTTATGAGTTGGTAAAAACCATGCGAGCTTCAATCATGGCTTTAGGCCCGCTGGTGGCGCGTTATGGTCAGGCCGATGTGTCTTTGCCTGGCGGTTGTGCCATTGGCGCGCGCCCAGTAAACCTTCACATTCATGGCCTTGAATTAATGCAAGCGAATATGAGTGTGGAAGATGGTTATGTAAAAGCACGAGTCGATGGCCGCTTACAAGGTGCTCGAATCTTCATGGATATGGTGAGTGTAACAGGCACTGAGAATTTGATGATGGCCGCGGCACTTGCCGAAGGTGAAACCATTATAGAAAACGCCGCTCGCGAACCTGAAGTTGTTGATTTGGCTAATTTCCTCAACTGCTTAGGCGCCAATATTCAAGGTGCCGGCAGCGATACTATTGTTATTAAGGGGGTTGAGCGCCTACATAGCGGAGAATACAGTGTTCTTCCCGACCGAATCGAGACGGGTACCTACTTAGTAGGCGCGGCAGTCACCGGCGGTCGTGTACGCTGTACTCACACCGATGCCAAATTGATGGAATCGGTATTGGCCAAGCTTGAAGAAGCTGGCGCTAAAATCACCACTGGTGAAGACTGGATAGAGCTAGATATGCAGGGCTGTGAGCTTAAAGCGGTTAATGTGAAGACTGCGCCTCACCCTGCATTCCCTACCGACATGCAAGCCCAATTTACGGTGTTAAACATCGTAGCAAGCGGCACCGGCCATGTTACTGAAACGATTTTCGAAAACCGCTTCATGCACGTTCCCGAGTTGATGCGAATGGGCGCAGAAATCGAATTAGAGGGGAATACCGCTATTTGTAAGCATGCTGAGCGTCTTACAGGGGCACAAGTGATGGCAACCGATTTACGAGCTTCGGCGAGTTTGGTACTAGCGGCCTTAGTAGCAGAGGGCGAAACCGTGGTCGATCGGATCTACCATATCGACCGTGGTTATCAGAACATTGAAACTAAATTTGCTCAGTTAGGAGCAAAAATCACTCGCTTTAACGATCGTTCGTAATTCGGCGAGGTAGTTTCAATTCAGTAATAGTAACGGGGAGCTCAAGCAGTTCCCCGTTTCTGTATAAGCGAACTAGAATTTCGCTACCGGGGCGGGTTTCGGCAACAATATCCATCGCTTGTTTGATTGAGCTTATATCGGTGCCGGCGATATTGACTAGAATATCGTTGGTTTTAATACCCGCCTTTCCGGCAGGGCCTTCTGGATCTAAGCCACTTACTATCACCCCTTGGGTTTCGTTTAGCTTTAAACGCGCCGCCAGTAAGGGGGTGATTTTTTGGCCATCTAAGCCTAAATAACCACGAATGATGGTGCCATCTTTAATTAAGCCCAACATGATCTTCTTGGCTAATACATAGGGAATAGCAAAGCTAATACCGTAGGTGTCGGTAATATCATTTAAATGGTAAGCCGAGGTATTGATGCCCACCAGTTCGCCGCGGGTATTGATTAAAGCCCCTCCGGAATTCCCCCGGTTAATGGCAGCATCGGTTTGAAGGAAGTCTTGGCGCCCGGTAGAGCTCATGCCGTTGCGACCAGCCGCACTGATAATGCCCTGAGTGATGGTTTGCCCTACGTTATAGGGGTTGCCAATTGCTAGCACCACATCACCCACTTGGGTGCTTAGCTGGTCATTCTGCGGGATGATCGGTAAATCAGGAGAGGCGTCAATTTTCAGTACCGCTAGGTCGGTGATGATGTCTCCGCCGACTAACTCGGCATTAAAAATCCTTCCGTCTTGTAAGGCGATAACAATTTGGTCGGAATTGGCGATAACATGGAGATTGGTTAATACAAAACCTTGCTTAGACATTATCACCCCAGAGCCTAAGCCCTGTGACTCTATCTGAGTATCTACATTGACATACGATTGCAAAAAGCTTCGTGTATAGATATTTACCACGGCAGGCGCGGCGCGGCGCGCGGCTTGGGAATAACTAACTAAGGGAGTATTGGTATAGTCGTCTAATAGCTGCTTGCTATTCTCCCTAAATTCAGGGAACGCAAATAAAATACCAATCGCCATTGCCAAACCAAAGATGGCCGGCTTGAGTAAATACTTGATTATAGCTAACAATTTTTCCTCTCCAGCAAGGGCTTCAGAATAGCACGCTGTTTCTAAGGACAAAAGAAAAGGCGACTAATTGGCCGCCTTTATTGTTAATAATCTTAGTTTATTGAATGATTCGGTAGAGGTTGTGTTCACCTCGTTGAATATTCAAGGCCAGTACGCGCGGGTTATTCTCTAAAATTGCCCGCAAGTCGGCGATGTTGTTAATTCGCGTTTTGTTGATACCGATTATGATATCACCGTCCTCCAAACCGTTGGCAAAGGCTGGAGAGTTACGCTGAACTTTGTTAACCCGTACACCAGAGGTTTTGGCGCCTTTTTCGGTAGAACTTAAGCTTGCACCTTCTAAGGCTGGATGCATCACTTTAGCATTTACCATTTGCTGATCGGCTTGCTGTAAGGTGACCTTAAAGGTAGTTGCCTTACCATCACGGATAGCACCAATTTTGATGGTTTTACCTGCGCCCATGGTACCAATTTTTGCTCTTAATTCGGCGAAGCTTTTCACTGGTTTATCGTTGACCGCAACAATAATGTCACCGGGTTTAATCCCCGCTTTGTCTGCCGCCGAGTCAGGCATAACTTGATTGACGAAGGCACCGTGTTGTGAATCTGCGCCAAAGGCTTTGGCCAGTTCACTGTTTAACTCGCCCCCGGTGACGCCAAGAATACCGCGACGGACTTCACCGTATTCAATAATTTGCTCAGCTAAGTTTTTCACCATGTTGCTGGGAATAGCAAAGCCAATACCAATATTGCCACCAGTGGGAGCGATAATAGCGGTATTGATACCGATTAGTTCACCATTTAGATTAATTAAAGCGCCACCAGAGTTGCCACTATTGATGGCAGCATCGGTTTGGATGAAGTTCTCTAAGTTTTCAATGTTCAAACCGCTGCGGCCTAGGGCGCTAACAATACCGGAGGTAACGGTTTGGCCTAAGCCAAAGGGGTTACCAATGGCAATGGTAAAATCACCCACGCGTAATTCATCGGAATCTGCAAGGGCAAGGTCGGCCAGCTTATCTGCGTCGATTTTTAGCAAGGCTATATCTGTCTGGCGGTCGCTGCCAAGTACCTCTGCATCAAAGGTTCTGCCATCTTTCAGGGTAACGACAATTTCATCGGCGTCGTTGATGACGTGAAAGTTAGTAATCACATAGCCTTTATCAGCGTCAATGACCACACCGGAACCGAGACCTTGAAAAGGGCGCTCTTGGGTGTCGTTGTTGGGTTGACCTTCTTGACCAAAGAAGTATTTAAATAGTTCAGGAAGTTGCTGTTGCGACACTTTGGTTCCTGCAACAGAAATATTGACCACCGCAGGGGTGGCTTGGTCAAGGATTGGCGCGAGACTAGGTAGCTGACTTCCACCTACGGCAACAGGTAAAACCGCCTGTGCTTGAAAAGCGCTGAAGCCTAAACTAACTGATAGCAACAGCATGACAAATTTCTTAGTGGAAATACTCATTCCAATATCCTTAATAAACAACGCTAATAGAAAAGCAGGATCTTAAAGACCCTGCTTAGTTTAAAAAGTTCAGTGGATTTAGCTCGCTTTACGTTGAGCTTCGGTAAACAAACCTGATGGTTTGTTGGAATAGTCTTTAGGTTGGGCTTCTGAAGAGTCGGCTTCCTCTTCTAACTCTAGTTTTTGCTGGTAATCGGCAAACAATTGAGGCTGAGCAACATCATCACTAATCAGAGACTTGGATTGGCTGGCCATGTGTTCATAGATACCTTGATACTGTTTAGCCATATCCTCGAGTAGCTGAGCGCTTTTAGCAAAATGCGCTTGTACTTGCTCTTTATAACTCTCTAGCTCTGCTTTATTTTGTTCTAACTCGTGCTTCATGCTGGCATCGTTGATAGCGGGTTTCGCGGTCATACGACTAAGGAAGAAGCCAATAGCGACACCAATAAGAAGAAAAATCATACTGCTAATTGCGCTCATATTAATCCTTTGTTGGTCTTGATGAACTTTCAATATACTTGAGAATGCTTTCACATGGTACTATCAATTTCCCACTAAGTTTATGCGAGCTTTAGGATTAGGCAAGGAATGACCCCACAGCTGCAATACCAACAAGATCTGCAAACCAATAATTTCGTTAAAGACCCTGCTCAAGCCTTTGCGGTGACTCAGTTACAAAGGGTTTATGAGCAACTTACTGAAAAGCCAAAAGTTACTCTTAAGAGCCAAAGTTTATACAGTAAATTCAAGGCGCGTTTCAGTGGCGCATCGTCAAATCGACCCGCTGCGGTTCAGGGCCTTTATATGTGGGGGGGCGTTGGTAGAGGTAAGACCTATTTAATGGATACCTTTTTTAACTGCCTGCCCACCGAGCGTAAAATGCGGGTGCATTTTCATCGCTTTATGCAACGAGTACATAGCGAATTAAAACAGCTAGATAAGCAAGTTAATCCGCTTGAGCGTGTGGCTGATAGCTTGATTGCCGAGGCAGAAGTAATTTGTTTCGATGAATTTTTTGTCTCGGATATTACCGACGCGATGATCTTAGGTACTCTGTTTGAAGCGCTATTTGCTCGTGGTGTTACTTTAGTTGCTACCTCGAATATTCCGCCGGAAGATCTGTATCGTAATGGTTTGCAACGGCAACGCTTTTTGCCCACCATCAAGTTGATTCAACAGCATTGTCAAATCATCAACGTCGATGGCGGTAATGATTATCGGATGCGCACCCTAAATGCCGCTGAAATTTATCACTATCCCTTAGACCCAAAGGCGCAGCAAAATCTTGCTCAGTATTTTTTACAGTTGTCCAGTGAGCCACGGCAACAGCAAGGGCAAATTGAAATCAATCAGCGCATGATCAATTTTGTCGAGGAAGCCGATAGTGTATTGCATATTGAGTTTTCTGAGTTATGTGAGGGCGCGCGCAGCCAGTTAGATTATATTGAACTAGCTAAGTTATACCATACGGTGTTGTTATCGGGACTGGTGCAAATGGGCAGCCATAACGATGATGCAGCGCGGCGCTTTATTGCTTTGGTAGACGAGTTTTACGAACGTCACGTCACTTTGATCATCGCAGCAGAGGTGCCTCTTGAGCAACTTTACAGCGGTGGGCGGCTAACTTTTGAATTTGAGCGTTGTCGTTCGCGCTTACAAGAAATGCAGTCGCACGAGTATTTAGAAAAAGCCCATCTACCATAAATAATTTAGATTAAGGGTGGTTTTTTTTTGTACTTGCCCTATAATCTTGCCACCCCACGTTACATGTCACCGATTTGGTGATACTAACATTCAAGCTTACTCCGTATTCGAAGGGATACTATGAGTAGCTATTTTCACGTTTGTGATTGTCACAAACACGTGTGTAACAGTTATTTTGGGTTATATATACAAATGAAAACTTTTGTAGCCAAACCAGAAAGCGTAAAACGCGACTGGTACGTTGTTGACGCAGACGGTAAAACTCTGGGTCGTATCGCAACTGAAATTGCTTCTCGCCTACGCGGTAAGCATAAAGCTGAATATACTCCTCACGTTGATACTGGTGATTACATCATCGTAATTAACGCTGAGAAAGTAGCCGTAACAGGCAACAAAGCGAAAGATAAAATTTACCATTCGCACACTGGTTACCCAGGTGGTCTAAAATCAATTAGCTTTGAAAAGTTAATCGATAAAGCTCCTGAGCGCGTTATCCAGTCTGCAGTGAAAGGTATGTTGCCAAAAGGTCCTCTAGGCCGTGCAATGTTCCGTAAACTGAAAGTATTCGCTGGACCTGAGCACACTCATGCGGCTCAGCAACCACAAGTATTAGACATTTAAGTTACGGAATTTGAATAATGGCTGAGAATCAATACTACGGCACAGGCCGTCGCAAAAGCTCTACTGCTCGCGTATTTCTAAAAGCTGGTAGTGGTAACATCGCTGTAAACAACCGCTCTTTGGAAGTTTACTTTGGTCGTGAAACTGCTCGTATGGTAGTTCGTCAACCTCTTGAGCTAACTGAATTGTTAGAAAAAGTAGACCTACACATCACTGTTAAAGGTGGTGGTACTACTGGTCAAGCTGGTGCTATCCGTCACGGTATCACTCGCGCGTTGATGGAGTATGACGAAAGTCTACGCCCTGAACTACGCAAAGCTGGCTTTGTTACTCGTGATGCTCGTAAAGTTGAACGTAAGAAAGTTGGTTTACGTAAAGCACGTCGTCGTCCGCAATTCTCTAAACGTTAATTGCTACACGCTATCGTGTTACAAAAGCTCGGCTATGCCGAGCTTTTGCTTTTCTAAAAGGTTAAAAACCTTGATTACCCTTGTCAATTTGTGTGTTTTTTATTACTATTTTGTTCGCATTTACCTGCAATAATGTAGTAGCAAGTAAACGCTACCAGTAGCAGAAAAACGCTACCTTGTGCAGCATGCCGCAAGGAAAATTACAATAATTGCGCGGATCCTTACCGGAGAGACATTGGATGAGCAACGCTCCTGTCGATGCTGGCCGACGCCGCTTTCTCACCTGGACAACGGCTGTTGTCGGTGGTGTAGGAGCAGCGTTCGCAGCAGTACCTTTTATCAGTTCATGGAATCCGAGTGCCAAGGCTAAAGCCGCCGGGGCACCCGTTGAAGTGGATATTAGTAAAATTGAACCTGGACAATTACTACGTGTTGAGTGGCGTGGTAAGCCTGTTTGGGTAGTTAGCCGCCCTCAGTCGGTTCTTGATAACCTAGACGCTATTGGCGATAAATTACGAGATCCAAACTCAGAGGAGCCTCAACAACCCGATTACTCGACCAATCAATATCGCTCGATTAAGCCCGAGTTGTTTGTTGCGGTGGGTATTTGTACTCACTTGGGGTGTTCGCCTACCTACTTGCCTGGTAGTTTTTCAGAGCAGGTTCAAGGTGTTGAGTACGGATTTTTCTGTCCTTGTCATGGCTCTAAGTTCGATATGGCCGGACGAGTGTTCCAAGGCGTTCCTGCACCACTTAACTTGGTAGTTCCTCCATACCATTTTGTTGACGATACCACTATCTTAGTGGGTTTGGATGAGGGAGAGGCTTAAAAATGAAAGCATTGATTGGTTGGATCGATGAGCGGATCCCCTTAACCAAAACCTATAATAAACATGTAGGCCAATATCCCACACCAAAGAATTTTAACTTTTGGTATATTTTTGGTTTTATCGCCATGGTGGTATTGGTCAACCAAATCCTAACCGGTATTTGGTTAACCATGAATTACAACCCTTCTGGTGATGGCGCGTTTGCTTCTATCGAATACATCATGCGTGATGTTGAATATGGTTGGTTATTACGTTATATGCACTCCACTGGGGCTTCGGCCTTTTTTGTGGTGATTTACCTGCATATGTACCGCGGCCTTATTTATGGTTCTTACCAAAAACCACGAGAGCTAATTTGGCTGTTCGGGATGTTAATCTTCTTGGTATTGATGGCCGAAGCCTTTATGGGCTATTTACTTCCTTGGGGGCAAATGTCCTATTGGGGCGCCCAGGTGATTATCTCGCTGTTCGGTGCGATTCCGGTGATAGGTGATGATTTAACCCTATGGATCCGCGGCGACTACGTGATTTCTGGCGTCACCTTAAATCGTTTCTTCGCCTTGCATGTGATAGCTTTACCCTTAGTGCTAGTTTTATTGGTATTTTTACATATTGTTGCTTTGCATGAGGTGGGTTCAAATAACCCCGATGGGATCGAGATCAAAGCCAATAAAGATGAAAATGGCTGGCCTAAAGATGGTATTCCATTCCACCCTTATTTTACGGTAAAAGATTTAGCAGCGATTGTTGGCTTCCTGTTCTTCTTCTGTTGGGTAATGTTTTTCTTCCCTGATGGCGGCGGCTACTTCTTAGAAGCGCCAAACTTTGAAGCGGC
Source organism: Agarivorans sp. (assembly GCF_050295395.1). Lineage (NCBI taxonomy): Bacteria > Pseudomonadati > Pseudomonadota > Gammaproteobacteria > Alteromonadales > Alteromonadaceae > Agarivorans > Agarivorans sp. Next base: position 7,236 of record NZ_JBNKPP010000133.1, on the reverse strand, counting down.
AAACCCGTTAAAGACACCTGCGCATATCGCACCGGTATGGTACTTCACGCCTTTCTACGCCATTTTGCGGGCGGTTCCTGACAAGTTATTAGGGGTAGTGATGATGGGCTTATCCATTGCTGTGCTGTTCGTGCTGCCTTGGTTAGATCGCTGTAAAGTAAAATCCATTCGCTACCGTAGCACCATTCATAAATTGAATATTGCCCAGTTTGTTATCTGCTTCATCATTTTGGGTATTTTAGGCGCCTTGCCTTCTACACCTGCTTTGACTATTTTGGCCCAAGTTACCTCATTTGGTTACTTTGCCTACTTCGTCTTACTTTGGATTTACAGTAAAAACGAAAGAACGAAGCCAGTACCAGAAAGGGTGACCAAATGATGAGAAATGTTTTTTTAGCTTTGGCCTTACTTATACCTAGTTTTGCATTTGCTGCGGGTGGCAATGTACATCTAGATAAAGCCAACTACGATCTGACGGACAAGGCTTCATTACAAAATGGTGCCAAGTTGTTCATGAACTACTGTTTTGGCTGTCACAGCACCCAGTATCAGCGTTATAATCGTGTCGCTGAAGATTTAGCTATTCCAATTAAGTTAATGGAAGAAAACTTGATTTTTACCGGGGCAAAATCTGGTGAATTGATGGAAAATGCCATTCAAGAGAAAGATGCCGCTAAATGGTTTGGTGCACCAGCACCTGATTTAACTTTGGTGGCACGAGTTCGAGGCGCAGATTGGATCTATACTTATTTGCGTTCATTTTATGTTGATGAAACGCGTCCATTTGGAGTGAATAACAAAGTCTTTCCAAGTGTAGGTATGCCGCATGTATTGCAAGAACTGCAAGGCGTACCTAGCGCGGTTTATGAAACAGAAATGATTGATGGTGAAGAGCATCATGTCTACCGCGGTATCGAATCTGATGGCAGCGGTGAGATGAGTGCAGATGAATTTGATAATGCAGTGTTAGACTTAGTTAACTTTTTAGTTTATTCGGCAGAACCGGTTCAGTTAGAGCGTAAGCGCCTAGGTTACTGGGTATTAGGCTTCTTGTTCATCTTCTTTATCGTTAGTTATCTATTGAAGAGAGAATACTGGCGCGACGTACACTAAGTCTTGCGCTAGTATTGGTTTATCGGCAATAGCAGTTATGCTGTTGCCGTTTGTGTATTTTATTTAGATGGTTTTTGGAGGATTCAATGGCTGTAGCTGCCAACAAACGTTCGGTAATGACGCTGTACTCTGGAGCTAATGACTTGTACAGTCATCAGGTGCGTATCGTTTTAGCCGAGAAGGGCGTCAGCGTAGAAATTAATCAAGTGGACCCGGATAATCTTCCGGAAGACTTAATTGATTTGAATCCGTACAGCTCGGTACCAACCTTAGTGGATCGTGAATTGGTATTGTATCAATCACAGATCATTATGGAGTATTTGGACGAGCGCTTTCCTCATCCGCCATTAATGCCTGTTTACCCGGTATCTCGCGGCTCTAGTCGTTTAATGATGCACCGTATCAAGAATGACTGGTACTCACTGGTTGCTCGAATCGAGAAAGGTGACAATGCCGATGCTGCTCGCAAGCAACTCACAGAAAGCTTAGTGGGTATTGCGCCAGTATTTGCAGAAATGCCTTACTTCATGAGCGAAGAGTTCAGCTTAGTAGATTGCTATTTGGCACCTCTATTGTGGCGTTTACCTGCCTTAGGTATTGATTTGCAAGGTAGCGGCGCGAAAGACATCAAGTCATACATGATCCGTGTATTTGACCGCGAGTCTTTCCAAGCCTCATTAACCGACGCTGAACGTGAAATTCGTGACGGGTTCTTAGGTTAATGACCAGTAAACAAATGACTCCCAATCGTCCTTACATGGTGAGGGCTTTTTTTGATTGGTTGTTGGATAACGAATTGACACCTCATTTGGTGGTGGATGCGACTCGAACTAATGTGTCGGTGCCCAGTCAGTTTGTAAACGATGGACAAATTGTTTTAAACATTTCTCCTACCGCGGTAGCTGGTTTTAATATGGATCTTGAGCATATTAGTTTTAATGCTCGATTTGGTGGTAAGCCGTTTCAGGTTTACGTGCCCATGGCAGCCGTGTTAGCCATTTATGCTAGAGAAAACGGAGCAGGAACGGCCTTTGAACCGGAGCCTGCTTACGAGTTAGCCGAAAGTGAAGCGTTAGGGCATCAGGATAGTGATGGTGATGCCACAGAGCCAGCCAGCACTGAGAAGGCGAAGAAGCCAACCCTAACCATTGTTAAGTAAAAAAAGCGCCTGAGGGCGCTTTTTTATGCTCTTAAGTCGAGTATTAAGGCTACTTCTTAGCCTGCCTCAACTAGCTCAAATACCTTAATCACCTTGCTGACGCCATTTTCGTGTCTGGCGATGTCAACTGCTCGACGTTCTTCGGCGGCGGTGACCACACCAATTAGAAATACTTCGCCGTCTTCTGTTATCACTTTGATTTTACCCGGGGGTAACTCACTATCTTCGTAGATTTTGAACTTAATTTTAGTGGTGATCCACGAGTCACTGCTACGAATACTTAAGGGCACTGGCTGTTTTAGTCTCACTTCATTTAAAACTTGTTTTACGCCTTTAATATCGCGAGCGATTTGGGTTATTTGATTAAAAGATTGCTCGTTTGGGGTTTGTCCCAAGACTAATACTCGGCCATTTAGTGCCACTACAGAGAGCTTGCTGTTGCGCCAAATTTCTTCAGATTTACCCAAAGCATTAAGCACCTGTAATTCAATAGTTTGGTCATCGATTTGGGTACCCACTGAACGACGGTCAGTAGCAGCGCCGGCGGCTACCCCTGCACCAACAACGATAGCACCAGCACAAGCCTGTAATAGCCCTGCTAAAACGATGATGGAGATTAAACGTAGCATCCTTATTAGTCCTCTTGTTGGGGAAATAGTGTACGGTCAATGAGATCACATAAACCATTCAGTGCCAGTAGGTGCACTTCGTTGATTCGCACGCTATGCTCCGCTGGCACTCTAATTTCTACATCCTGTTCACTTAATAAGCCGGCCATTTCGCCGCCGTCTTTGCCGGTAAGAGCGATGATGCTCATGTCTCGGTTTACTGCAGCTTCCATCGCTTTAATGACATTGCGACAATTACCTGAATCGGAAATTGCCACTAAGATATCACCTTGTTGACCTAAGGCTCTAATTTGTTTTGCGAATACTTCATCGAAGCTATAGTCATTGGCAATCGCAGAGAGCACTGAACTATCGGTACTAAGCGCTAAGGCTGGCAGGCTGGGACGCTCAGTATCGAAGCGATTAACTAAGTTTGCAGAGAATTGCTGAGCTAACGCGGCTGCCGAATTGTTTCCGCTAATTAGCAGCTTATTGCCGTTGAGCAGCGCCTGAGCGATGATCAGCGTGGCTTTTTCTATCGCCTCGGGTAGGGCTTCGGCAGCGGCGATTTTAGTTTGTATGCTTTCTCTAAATATTTCTTTAATTCGTTCTTGCATCTCATTCCCCAAAGGCGTTTTGATACCATTCTATGTGAGGTGCTTGCTCTTGAATGGCAATAACATCAAAACGTATGGCTGTATCATATTGGTTAATATTATTTTTTTGTAAGTAGTGTTGGGCACTAAGCAATATGCGGCGTATTTTATGTTGATCCACCGCTGCTAACGCTCCGCCATAGTGTTGGCTGGTGCGGTATTTCACTTCAACAAATACCCAGACGTCGTCCTGTTTGAAGATTAAGTCTATTTCACCGCGGCGGCAGTGATAGTTTTGCTCGATGAAGCGTAAACCTTGGTCTTTTAGATAACTAGCCGCCTGCTGCTCGGCGGCTTGACCCTTATTCTGCATCGCTTTGTTGAACAGTTTCGGCTTGAATTTCCAAAGGAAGCAATTGGCCATTATGAAATTGTGTCCAAGTTAATTGTCTGCTGATCACTCCTTGCTGGTTAACGCTTAACTTACCGGTTAAACCATTTAATTGATAATCGCTATAGCCGCGCATTTGTGCAAGTTGGTGGATCAGTTGGAATGCGTCATAACCAAGGCCATATAGTCGTTTTTGGGTATCTGAAGAGCTCGGCCATAGTTGTTGATGGCGAATTGCATTTACTGATTGTTGCTCTAATATCCATGGCATTTCACTGACGTATAGGCCTTCCAATTCATTTTCACTGGTTTCGTCATTCTTGTCATAGCTGCGTGAGCTAGCATAAAGCCTTGGCGTGCTGGCAAAGGGGCTAATGGTGACGTCAATGAAAGCCTTGATTAACTTGGTTTCTGTATTGTCGCCAACTACATATAAGGCATTCGCATCCCGTCGTGAACGTAATTCTGATTCCACATTATGGCCAATGATTTGTTCAAACTGACTAACTCGCTGTTGGCTTAGGTCGGTATGTAATAGCTTGCGAATGGCGCGTTGTAGGTCATTACGGTTGGCGTAGTTAATGACATCCACCGGCACTTCAGAGTGCAACTGCCATTCATTGGTAAATGCTTCGGCCATTCGTTTACCCAAGTTGCTTTGTGGTACCAGCAGTAATGGGCTTTGCTCTTCTCGTTGAGCCATAAATTGCGCGGCCTGTTTGGCTTCATCTTCGGGAGATAAAGGGAAGAAAAATTGTTCGGTTTGAGCTGTTGAGGCTACCTCGTTAAGTGCCAGTAATGGGATGGTGGGGGCTAAATCTAGTAGCTTTTTTAGCTCCGACTTTAACAGAGGGCCAACAATAAAATCGATGCCATCTTGTTCAAACTGAGAATATAAGACATCAATGGTTTGTGCTTGTGTATCATAAAATAGCAATTCGCTAGTTACTGCAGTGGTTTTTTGCTGATCAAGGTAGGCTGAAATCAGCCCATCTTTAATGGCTAAACCATTACTTTTATATTTTCCGCTTAATGGCAACAATACCGCAATTTTGTTCGGTTGATAGGGAGCAATACTTAGCGCCTTAGCTAAATTTCCACCCACATAATCCAAAGCAGGGTGAGCAGGGTAGTCTTGTTTCCACAGTTGCAATTTGGCAATCAGTTTTTCAGGGGAAGATTTTGGTTCGTTGCTAATTGCAACAATTTCTAACCAACCATTGCGTAATGAATTGCCGGGTTGTTGAAAACTACGCAGAGTAAAAGAGCTCAGTGGTTTTAATTGTTGCCAAATCTGTTGATGGTTTTCGGCTAGCTGAGCGTCATCAAGATAGCTATTTAATTCAATTAAGGCACTTGCTGCAGCTAAAGGATTATTTTGTTGCTGGTACAAAGCGGCGCGGGTTTGATAATAGCTTAGCCAATAATCCGTAGGCAGTTCCCAGATGGGATCAAAGTCTAAGAGTTGTAATGCAGCATTTACCTGACCATTTAGCTGCAGGCCATAAGCCCTAACTAAACTAATACCTGCTTGTTGTGAATTAGACGCTTGCACGCTTAAGTCGTTGATTACAGCTTCGGCGGCCTGAGTCATGCCTTGCTGGTAGTAGGCCTTGGCGGCTAAAAGCTCCCAATCAAACTGTTGTTCTGGTGGCGCGATACTGGCTTGATCAAGATAAAACTCAGCGTTGTGTTCAGGGGTGATAGCAATAGAAGGTAAATCTACTGCCACAATTGGAGCTTTTGTTGGACCACTGGAACAGGCGGCTAGAATAAGCACCAAGCTCAAACAGAGATAACGTAGCGCTGAGTTCAGGTTATGTTTCAAGGTTAACACCACTAGTATTGTTTAGTTAGTGCCTATATTAAGAGCCTAACGCTAAATAATCCACAATCAAGGCGGCGAAAGATTGAGGCACATGGCGCTTTTGATTAAAGTAGAGGCCGTTTTCATTTGAGGTCTGTTTATGTCAGCTACTGGCTCCCTGTATATTGTCGCTACTCCGATTGGTAATTTGGCCGATATCACCCTGCGCGCGCTTGAGGTATTGAAAAGTGTTGCTCTGATCGCTGCCGAAGATACCCGTAATACCGGTCGATTGTTAAGCCACTATGAGATAGGCACTCGGTGTGTGGCTGTTCACGACCATAATGAACAACAAAAGATTGCATGGTTAGAGCAGCAATTATTAGATGGCAAAGATATCGCCTTGGTATCGGATGCGGGAACCCCGCTGATTAATGATCCCGGCTACCATTTGGTGAGTGCATTTCGTGCCAAAGGGTATTCAGTGGTGCCTATCCCTGGAGCATGTGCCGCTATTGCCGCCTTATCAGTAGCGGGTTTAGCTACCGACCGATTTCTTTATGAAGGTTTCCTTCCGGCTAAAACCAAGGCCCGTCAAGAACGCTTAAACGAGCTGCGTCAAGAGCCGCGCACGGTGGTTTTTTATGAATCTCCCCATCGTATTTTAGACAGTTTGGCGGACATCGTGACCTGTTTAGGGCCAGAGCGAGAACTGGTATTGGCTAGAGAATTGACCAAAACCTTTGAAACCATTCAATCGTTGCCTGCGCAAGCCTTACTTGACTGGGTGAAGGTCGACCCTAACCAGCAAAAAGGTGAGATGGTGTTGATGGTGGCGGGTTATCAAAAAGCCCAGCAGCAGTTGCCGGTGGAAGCCCTAGATACGCTAAAATTGTTACAAGCAGAGTTACCCTTAAAAAAGGCGGCTGCATTGACCGCAAAAATTTATGGTCTTAAGAAAAACGCTCTTTATGATTATGGCTTAAAACAGGGCGAATAAGCGCTACTCTTGCGGCCTATTGTTTGCTATAGTCCGCCCCCGGAGTTGGCCAGACAATCGCTGCTTCGTCGTTGTGTGCTCTTTCGAGAGTGGCAAACGGGCGAAGGGGAGGAAAGTCCGGGCTCCATAGGGTAGGGTGCCAGGTAACGCCTGGGGGGCGCGAGCCTACGACAAGTGCAGCAGAGAGAAGACCGCCGATGGCCCCTAGTGGGAACAGGTAAGGCTGAAAGGGTGCGGTAAGAGCGCACCGCGTAACTGGTAACAGTTTACGGCGAGGTAAACTCCACCCGGAGCAAGGCCAAATAGGCCCCCTTAAGGCGCGACCCGCGTTGGGGGCGGGTAGGCTGCTTGAGCCATTGAGCGATTAATGGCCTAGACGAATGATTGTTCACGACAAAACCCGGCTTATCGGCCAACTCCCTCATTTTTAAGTCCTGTTGCCTTGCAACAGGACTTTTTTGTTATTTACATCAGTAATAAAGGAAAGTCTCAACCATTTTTCCCCTTATTTAAGTCTTCAAGCCCCCTTTATTTAACAATTAATGGCATTTATTTCAGCCCC
>NZ_JBNKPP010000132.1:0-2571 GCF_050295395.1 Agarivorans sp. | reverse complement strand
AATTCTATTCCTTCTTTACGGGCTAACTGAATCAATATGCCTCCCCAATGTGGTACACCTAAGGTTGAAATAAATGGCCGTCCGTTGACACCCCGCGTAGGGATAAGAATATGTATGGCAGCAGGAGAGGGAATTTTAGATTGAGCTAACGAACCGAAACACGGAATGGGGCAAAAACGCGTTAGTTTTTACTCTAAGTCGTTGGCTTTAGCTTTAGACTTTTATGGATAACATCCACACTTAGGGGTAAGAATATGAGCCGTATTAGCCAAGCGGCCCCATATTTTTTCCCTGCGTAGAAGGGAGCGATTAGATCAGATTGTTAGCTTTTGGCTGGTCCCAAATAATCAAACAAGCGGTTCCTTTGCTCTTTATTTAACGCGTAGTAACTAAACTCTATATGTTCGCCGTTAGCCTCTAATAGTTGTATTTTCTTTGGATACTGCGAGGTAACGTTATAGCCACAATATGAAGTTTTATCTATCTTCTGGACTTCTTCATAGGTCGAAACAAGCATTTTCTGTTCGTCTATCGTGATTAAAAATGAATCAATTTTTGATTTACCAGTGTTAAAGAGGAGTAACCATACGGGAATGAGAATATTCACCGCTAGAAAAACAATAAACATCAGCAAAAAAGTATATTGATCGCTTTTTGAACCAACGATGGTGAGTAATCCTAATTGTGGGAGGAGTAGTGACAACGCAGTCTTATAAAGTCTGTCGAGGATGCTCTGCAAATTTGTTTGTTTTAAATCCATTTACACATACCACAAGCTAACGTCTTATTCGTGCATTTGCGCGTTTATCCCGTGAGTACACTGGAAACGCGCACAAGTTAATTATTTTTTGAAAATAAGCGTTTAGATTGGTGTTTAGATGCAGCTTAATGCGTCGATAAGTCAGCTTATTGACTCAATCAACGCAACCTGATTAAGTGCGATACAGCACCTTCACCACATGCCAACCAAACTTGGTTTTAACCAGATGTGGCACTAATAACTCACCAGAAAAAGCGACTTTATCGAACTGTGGCACCATTTGCCCACGTTTGAATTCACCGAGATCGCCGCCCTTTTTCGCCGATGGACATGAGGAATAGCGCTTGGCTAACGCGCCAAAATTCGCGCCTTTATTCAATTGCTTAATAATATCTTCCGCCTGCTCTTTGTGTTTAACAAGGATATGCACTGCGGCTGCGGTTTTATACATCTGGTACTCTCTTTTATCAAAGACAGCGGTGCCATCTTGCTGCACCGCCGTTATCGCTTTACCTATCAAGAATAAGTATTACTGACCTAAAATCTTCTGCCACCACTGCAACGGCTCGCCACAGTTTTTCGCCGGGTTATAGGTACCTCTAAGGGCCGGCAATGCCTCGGTATTGCGACATCCCGCCTCCTTAGCTTCACCGGTATCACGGTCAAAATAACCTTGGATCACGCCCGTTGGCGGAATCGAGCGCAGCCCAATCGGTGGACGTTCCTTCAAGAAGGCCTGATACACCGCCATGGCACCACTGCTACCGTAAAGAGTCGTCTTACCGTTATCGTCGCGTCCGACCCAAATCGCCGCGACGTTACGCTCGTCAAAACCGGCGAACCAAGAGTCGCGACTATCGTTACTGGTACCGGTTTTACCCGCTAATGCAACGCCTGGGAAGGCATTACCTAAACGCGTTGCCGTACCCGAGCGCACCACTTGCTGCATAGCATATTGCACCAGGAAATCTGTATCCGGCGCGATAGCTTGCTCCTTCGGTGAGCGGGTCACAGGTAATGGCTGATTGTGACTGTCGAGCACCGCCGTCACTGTGGTGAGTTTACGATAGGCACCATAATCGGCCAGCGTCTGATAAACCTGCGCCACCATTAGAGGCGAGCCATTCATGGCGCCCAGTAGCATAGACGGATATTCGTTAAGTGGCTCTTGCCAGCCCGACTTAGCCAGCGTAGTTGCCACCGCATCCACACCCACGGCAATCCCTAGGTTCACCGTAGGTACGTTCATCGACTTTTTAAGCGCCGTTAATAACGAGACTTGACCGCTAAACTTCTTATCAAAGTTCTGCGGTGACCAGGTTTTGCCCTGCTCATTCTTTAGGGTAATCGGCTGATCTTTAAGTGGCGAAGCCAAGGTAAACTGGCTATTTGGCGCCAATGCGGTCGCGTAGACAAACGGCTTGATGAGCGAGCCTATGGGTCTGCGGATCTCAACCGCGCGGTTGTAACCATCAAAGCCTGGCGTCTTATCACCCACCATAGCCGCGATACCGCCAGTGTATTTATCGGTGACCACCATACCAATCTGCAACGACTTATTGCCTTTATCTAAGCTCTTAAAGGTTTGAGTCACGGCGATTTCGGCGGCTTCCTGCGCCATTGGATCTAAGGTAGTGTAAATCTTCACCCCAGATTGTTTTAATAACTCGTCACCATAGCGCTCGTTAAGCTCTTGTTTAACCAAGGCATAAAACGCAGGTAGCTTTTGATGCACGGGTTTATTGGGATTACGCAAGCCTAGGGGCGACTCTACCGCCACCTTGTATTGCGCGGTACTCAGCTCACCCGAC
>NZ_JBNKPP010000131.1:0-28797 GCF_050295395.1 Agarivorans sp. | reverse complement strand
GCCTAATCGAACATTGTCTGCAACAAATGAGCCCCGAGCGGATGCGTATCAGTTTAGTATCGCCCAAACTAAAAACCAATAGAAAGGCCAAGTGGTACCACACCCCGTACGCGGTTAAAGCGATTGAAGAGGAACGCATCCACCGCTGGCAAAACCCCAGTAAAATTGAAGGCTTACACTTGCCTAGTGCCAACCCTTTTCTAGCCATGGAAGACGAAGCAAGCAGTTTAGTTGAAACCGACAATCAGCTAGCCCAGCCGCGCTTGTTACTTGATAAACCGGGTTTTCGCCTATGGTTTAGTAATGAACCCGAATTTAAAGTCCCTAAAGGTCACTTATACGTATCGGTAGATTCTGCGCATGCCGTGGCCTCGGTACGTAACATCGTATGCACTCGACTGATGGTAGAGTTGATGTTAGACCACCTCAGCGAGATGACTTATCAAGCTGAAATTGCAGGTATGTCTTATCAACTATACGCCCACCAAGGTGGCTATACCCTGCACCTTTCTGGATTTAGCGATAAACAAATATTGCTGTTAAAAATGATCATGGGCAATCGCTTATTAGGGCATTTCGAGGCCAAGCGTTTTGCCATTATCAAACAGCAACTGGCCAAACACTGGCATAACCAAATGCAAGTGAAGCCAATTTCCCAATTATTTGGTGAACTAACCTCGTTATTACAACCCAATAATCCACCACCTCGCGAACTATTAGCAGCGCTGGAAGATGTTCATCTCGAAGACTTACCCAGTTTTGTAGAAAGTTTATACCACAATATTCACGTTGAAATGCTGGCTTATGGTAACTGGACAGAATCAGAAATCTCCGCGCTGGGTGATTATATTCAACAAGAAATGGCTCCTACTACCAATCCCTCCAAGGAAACGCCAAGAAAGCTTATCAGCATAAAAAATCAAGGTAGCTTGCTTTATGAAGTACAATGCCAACAAAATGATTCAGCGATGATGGTGTATTACCAGAGCACCGACTTAAGCCCAGAGAACATTGCACTATTTACGCTGAGTAATCACATCATGACCTCTAGCTTCTTCAATGAACTCCGCACTAAACAGCAACTGGGCTATATCGTTGGTACTGGAAATTTGCCGCTAAATCGCCATCCAGGCATTATCTTTTATGTGCAGTCACCACATGGCCAACCACAAATGCTATTTGATGCGATTAACGACTTTTTGGACGATTTTCCGGTATTAATGTTTGAATTAAGCGAAGCGCAGTGGCAACAAAGCAAGCAAGGTTTGGTCGCACAAATATTGGAGCCAGAAAGCAATATGCGCACTCGAGCGCAACGCTTTTGGGTCAGTATCGGCAATAAAGATTTAAACTTTGATCAACGCCAGCGTGCAGCTGAATGTATCGAGCAACTAGAACGTCATGACTTAGTCAGGTTTATGATGAGTTTGAAGAGCAAACGACGCGACCGCATTATTGTGTACAATCATGGCAGCAGCCACCCACGCAACGCGCCGCTTAATACTCACCATCTTGAAACGGTGCGTTATATTGAAAACCGTAGCGACTTTGTGAGCGATGCAGCCTTATACAGCTACAACTAACAACAGCAGGCTAAGCTTTAAGCCTGCCGTCGTTAAAACCCTGATAGCGTTTTAAATTTAATTGTTGATGCGTCCACAGCAAAGGCAGACAAAAAGGCCCCAACAGTAATCCTAATAAGGCCCAGCGCCAAGCAGGTAAGGCAAACTTAAAGGCTTCAATATAACACCATAAGGCGCACACCAAGCTTAACAACGCTAACAACACTTTAACCACTCAGACTACCCTCAACAGCAACCGCGGATTTTAGCAGAAAGACTAAGCACAAGTGAAACCGCAACAGCACTTTTCACCGCTAAAATTGATCGAACGCAGTGCCATTAACTTATCGCTATATTTTTAATGAAAACATCATCAGTAAAATGTATTTTCCCGTCAGCTATCCCTTGGAAGGATCCCGCTAAGCGCTCGGCATAACAGTTTCGGTTCTTGCCGTAGTTTCGTGGGCCTCATCGATAAGGCTCGCCGTTTTTCTGTCTTCAACATGAGATATATAGGAGTTAACTCATGAACACACATCAGCTTTTAGTTTTAAGTGCTACGGCTCTGTTGGCGCTAAACGCCAGCGCGAATACCGAGCACAGTGCAACTCACCACGCAGTAACAGACCAAGACATCGCTCATCAGCGCCAAAATCTCGCGATAAATACCGAAAACAAAGGCTTTGGCCCGCAATCGCCAAGAGACATTGATTCAGTGCTTGGCAACAATGACATCGTCTTCAGTCAAGCGCCGGCTTATAGCCAAATGAACCTATGTAACATTCATTTCCATAAAAATGCTGAGCATAAAGGCGGCGAGTTTACCCAATACGCGGGTAATGGTGATGGCCACGGTTATCAAAGTGGCTACCAGTACAGCGGCCATTTAAGTGAGGCAGAGCTTGCACCTGTGGCTCATGAAATCTGCCCAAGTGCACACGGTAGCCTCTACCCCGGTGATACTATCGAGCTTCACTATGTTCACTCTAGCGCTCAAGTATCTCCCGGTCCGACTTTGGGTTCCTGTTTAAGCGAAGCGATTAATAACCCACAACTACGGGTGGAAACCCAAGTATTTGTATTGGTGAATGACGAACAAGCCGAAGATTTTATTCGCCTAACCGAACACGGAACGGTCAACGGCTTCCAACAAGCCTTAAACATCCCAACTAATACCGGCAAAGCAGTGCAATATGCCGGCTCGACCACAGGGCCGAGCTACAATGAAAAAGCTTCACCTTTTCAAGTATCTTGGAGTGTTCGTCCACAAGTCGCTAAAGTGAACATCAATACCGTCGGCAAATGGTGTGAAGGAAATGTATTTGAGGAAGACCATGCCCACGGAGTGCGAAACTTGGTGGTCAATCCAGCGCTATTATCTCCTATAAAATAAGCTTCACTAGGTTTACAAAAAAGGGCCATTTGGCCCTTTTCCTATGTCACTTTAGCTAGCAGTAATAGCTTTGTTTATTTTCAGCCATTTGTTTCAAAGCTTCACAAGGCGCAAAACGCTCTCCATAAAGAGAAGCCATCTCCTCTAGCTCTTGCACTAAATTCGCTAAGCCAATTTTATCCATGGCGCGGAACGGCCCGCCCAAGAATGGCGGGAAACCAATGCCAAAAATCGCCCCTAAATCACCATCTCTGGCACTGTTAATCACTCCTTCATCTAAACAGCGTGCCGCTTCATTGAGCATCATATAAACACAGCGTTTAGCCAGTTGTTCGGCGTCCATTGGATTACCGGGTTTAACCCCAAGTACCGAATACACTTGCAAATCCACTTTTTTGGCTCTGCCCTTATTACCTTGATAAAGATAAAAACCGCGGCCATTTTTCTTACCCAAGCGCTTATCGTCAATTAACTTACTAAAGGCTTGCGGGGCTTTAAAACGAGCACCTAATTCCGCCTCCAAGATGGGCGCAATCTTAGCGCCTACGTCAATGCCCACTTCATCTAATAAGGTCATTGGGCCCACTGGGAAACCATAATCAAGCAGGGTTTTATCTAGATGTTCAACACTCTGACCTTCCAACAACAAAATGGCGGCTTCGTTCATATAGGGGGCCAAAATTCGATTCACGTAAAAGCCAGCGCCATCCTTCACCACAATGGCAGTTTTACCTTGCTTACGCGCAAACTCAACGGTATCGGCAATAGTTTGTTGATTAGTACCAGCATGCGGAATAATTTCAGCTAAGGGCATTTTTTCTACTGGGCTAAAATAATGCAAACCAATCACCAGCTCGGGACGCTCGGCCTTAGCCGCAATTTGAGCAATCGGCAGGGATGAAGTATTACTGGCAAAGATGGTGTGCTCATTACAATTGGCTTCTATGTCTGCCACCATTTGCTGCTTAAGCGCTAAGTCTTCAAATACCGCCTCAACCACTATTTGACTGTTTTTCATGCCGGTAAAGTCGGTACCACCGGTAATATTGTTCATTTGTTGCTGCAATTGAGCATGCGAAATAAAACGTCGTTGACGCTTTTTATCCAGTAGTTTGTAGGCGTAATTTAACCCACCCAATACGCCTTTTTCGCTAATATCTTTAATGCGAACCTGCGCCTTAGCCTTGGTAGCCGAGACAAAGGCTATTCCCGCGCCCATTAAGCCGCCGCCTAAAACCGCTACCTGCTTAATTTTTCGCGGTTCAACTCCCTCAAATAAACTTTCTTTTTTCAGTTCATTAGACGCAAAAAATAAGCCGCGTAAGGCCGCAGACTCTGGACTTTTTACCAGCTTAGAAAAACGTTCTGCTTCTTCTAGGTACGCCGCTTCGCTGTTTTTCTCTACCCCCGCTTTAACACAGGCAATAATTTCCATCGGTGCGGGATAGTTGCCTCGAGTTTTACTCAAGGTTTGTTTAGTTACCTGACTAAACAAAATATTGCGCCCAAGCGCATTGCTTTCTAGTAATTTAGAGATAGTCGATAACTTTGGCTTAGGCTTGCGCTTGGCTTTTCCTGCATACTTCTTGGCCACCTCCAGCAATACACTATTTGGCACCATTTCATCCACCAAGCCACTCTTAAGCGCTTGTTTCGCTCTGAGCTGTTTCCCAGTAAGCATCATCTCTAAGGCTTTTTGCAAACCCACTAGCTTAGCTAAACGCTGCGTGCCTCCACCGCCAGGCAACAAGCCCAACTGCACCTCGGGTAAACCCAGGCTGGTTTTATCGTGATCGCTACATACTCGATAGTCGCAGGCCAAAGCCAGTTCTAAACCGCCACCTAAGCATGGGCCATGAATCGCCGCTATCACGGGAAACGGTAGGCTTGCTAAACGCGCAAAAACTTTGTGGCCCTGTTGTGATAGCTGCTGCGCATCAGCCGCTGTCTCGCAGGCATCAAGCATGGCAATATCGGCCCCAGCCACAAATGAATCCGCTTTACCGCTATACACCACTAGGCCTTGCAGTTGCGATTGCTGGGAAAGATTATCAAGAATCGCGTCCAACTCTGGACCGAATTCGGCCTTTAAGGTGTTCATGCTCTCGCCAGCCACATCCATTTTTAATAAGGCAATATTTTGCTCTATGCTCAGGCTAAATGTTTGCTGTTCCATTATTCTACCTCCAACACCATTGCTGCCCCTAGGCCACCAGCGGCGCAAGCGGTTGTTAAGCCTAAGCCACCACCACGGCGACGTAATTCATTAAGCATTTGGGTAATCATTCGCGCACCAGTGGCCGCAAAGGGATGACCATAAGCAATCGAGCTACCCATTACGTTGAATTTCTCCATATCAATTTCGCCTAGCGCCTTATCGCGCCCAATTGAGCGAGCAAACTCATCGCTGGCAAACATCTTAATATTGGCTAGAGTTTGCGCAGCAAAGGCTTCGTGCATTTCAATTAAGTCGAGATCTTGCAGGCCGATACCCGCTCTATCCAAGGCAATGGGCGTGGCATAAGAGGGCCCCATTAACATGTCTTGCCAAACATCAATACCAGCAAAGGCGTAACTCTTGATATAACCTAAAATCGGCAAACCTAAGGCCTTGGCTTTATCCTCACGCATTAGCATCACCGCCGCTGCGCCATCGGTTAAAGGCGTGGCATTGGCTGCCGTTACCGAGCCATGCTTGCGGTCAAACACCGGCTTTAACTTAGCCAACTTCTCTAAGCTTGAATCGCCTCGCACGTTGTTGTCGCGGCTAATGGAATGGCGATAGGGTTCTGGATAAGCGGTCATCACTTCAGCATCTAATTTACCCTCTTCCCAAGCTTGGTGAGCCAAATGATGAGAACGCACCGCCAGCTTGTCTTGATCCTCTCGCTTAATGCCATGGGTCTTGGCCATTTGCTCTGCGGTTTGGCCCATGGAAATACCGGTTGAATATTCTGCTACGGCAGGAGGCACCGGTGCCAAGTCTTTAATTCGTAGTTGTTTAATGATGTTCCAACGTTGCCCTAGGCTACGCGCCTTAGATAAATCTAGCAGGCTACGAGCAAGCTTTTTACTCACCCCAATCGGCAATACCGAAGATGAATCTGCGCCACCAGCAATACCGCAATCAATGGTGCCGGCCATAATTGACTCGGTAACATTTACCGCAGCTTGAAAGCTAGTAGCACAAGCACGCGAAACGCTGTAAGCGTCAGTAGACACATCTAAGGGCGTGCCTAAGACAATTTCTCGCGCAATATTGGGGGCTGCTGGCATTTGCACCACTTGGCCAAATACCAACTGCTGTATTTCTTTCACATCGAGGTCAACTCGTTTGATGAGTTCATTCACCACCATCTTGCCTAAATCAACAGCCGGAACACCGTGATAGGCACTCGCCTGACGAGCAAAAGGCGTGCGTAAACCGGCAACCACTGCGATCCGTGCGCCACTGGCAGTTTGTAAAGATTGTTGTTGATGCATTCACTATATCCTTAACAAGTTAAGAGGTCAGACCTCATGCGCTTAGTTTAACCATTTATTCACAAATTTCAAACAAGTGATTAAAACTAGCTTTAAACCATCAAATTTAAAGGAAATTTTTGAGCCGCGCCGAAGAGTGTTTTATCATCGCAGCTTGCGGTATCCATTTCAGAGGGAAAAATGAGTAATAACACCTTATCGGCCATTCGAGATTATTTAAATCAAAGCATTGTGGGCCAAGCAGAATTTATTGATCAATTACTTATCGCCTTACTGTCTGACGGACACATCCTGGTAGAAGGTCCTCCGGGTTTAGCCAAAACCCGAGCCGTTAAGGCCTTATCTGAATGTATAGAAGGTGATTTTCATCGCGTCCAATTTACCCCCGATTTACTACCGGCAGATTTAACCGGTACTGATGTATTTCACCCAGAAACCGCCAGTTTTAGTTTTCAAAAAGGGCCTATTTTCCATAATTTAGTGCTCGCCGATGAAATTAACCGTGCCCCAGCCAAGGTGCAATCGGCACTGTTAGAAGCGATGGCTGAGCAACAAATCACCGTGGGCAGCAAGAGCTATGCCTTGCCCAAGCTATTTATGGTCATGGCCACGCAAAACCCCATCGAGCAAGAAGGTACTTATCCGCTGCCAGAAGCACAGCTCGACCGCTTCATGTTTAAGTTATGTCTCACTTATCCAGATGCAGAGAACGAGCTAAAAATCTTGCAACTGACCGAGCGTGAAGCCAAGCAAGTGCATTTACGCCAACCAGAGCCGCTTAGCCAGCAAAAATTGTTTGCCCTGCGCCGTACCATCATGGAAGTACATATTGCCCCGCAACTCAACCAATACATTGTGGATTTAGTGGTCGCCACCCGTGAGCCACAGCGCTATACCGATGAATTTAGTCAATGGTTAGAATTTGGTGCCAGTCCGCGTGCCAGCATCGCCTTAGCCCGAGCGGCGCGAGCCAAAGCCTGGTTAGATGACCGAGATTTTGTGAGCCCAGAAGATATTCAACAACTGGCTTATCCGGTGTTACGTCATCGCTTGCTTCTCAGTTATCAGGCCCAAGCCAAAGGCATAGCAGCCGATACCGTAATTAAACGTTTGATTGAGTTGGTAGCCTTTGCCTAATGAATAAAATTACCCGTCTTTCTCCGGTTAATTTAAGCATTGAGCAGCTCATCGAAGCCAAAGCCATTCATCTAAATATGCCACCTTGGCGACAAGTTACCAGCAGTCGCCATGGCAATCGTTTGAGTAAAGTGCGTGGCAGAGGTATGGAATTTGATGAGGTGAGGCATTATCAAGCGGGTGATGACATACGCTGCATTGATTGGCGAGTGACCGCCCGCACCGGAAAAACCCATACCAAGCTATTTAGGGAAGACCGCGAGCACCCGGTGTTTATCTTTCTCGACCTTTCCCACTCCATGTACTTTGGCAGTGGTGATAAGCTTAAATCGGTATTTGCCAGCGAATTAGCGGCTTGTTTAGGTTGGAACGCCCAACAATTAGGTGAACGAGTCGCGTTAACCCTACATTTGGGAGAGCAAGCGCATAACCAGAAGCCTGCCGCCAGCAAGACCCATTGGTTAGCCCAATTGCAAAGCATTGTGGATCTGCATAATCAGCAGTTTCAACGCTTAACCGAAGGTTCGATGCAAGTCGGCTCGCCCAGTAATAATTTGGCTAAGTTGAGTCAGTTAATTAAAACGGGCTATCAAGTTCACTTAATCAGCGACTTTTATCAGTTTGATTCAGATGCCGCGCTGCATTTGCAACGCTTGTCCCAGCACAATCAAGTATTTGCTTGGCAAATCAGCGATCCGCTAGAGCAACAACTGCCCAAAGCCCAACAGGCTCAGCAACTCGCGGTGAGTGACGGCTCACAACAAGCCTATATCAACCCGAGTAATAAAGCGTTTCGCCAGCAATTTAAACGCTTAGCCGAACAACGTCAGCGTAATATCGAGCGCATGTTACAACAAGCGCGCATTCCCCATCAGCATTTCTCAACAGCCTTAGAGTGGCAAGACTATGCCTGAGCAAACTAATCCCCTAGCAGATTTAAACGATATTATTTTACCTACAGAATTTGAAACCGCCCTGCCCGCTTTAGGTTGGTGGCTACTGGCTGGCTTCATGATTGTGCTTTTGCTGCTAGCGCTATTTATCGCTTGGCGCTACTGGCGATTAAGTCAACCACGCCGTGAAGCGATGGCCCAACTAAAGCAAGCAGAACTAAGCTTTGCCGAACTTAATCTCTTGCTCAAGCGACTAGCCCTAAGCTACTACCCTCGCCAGCAAGTCGCCTCACTGAGTGGTGAGGCATGGTTAGCCTTTCTCGACAGCAAGGTCAAAGTGCCTTCGGGCAGCTTTCTAGAGTTAAGCGCTCAGTGGCAACACTGTTTATATGCAGCAACCCCCTCTAGCGATAGCCTTGCTTGCCGCGATATGGCCGAGCAATGGATAAAGCGCTGCCGAGCCCCTCTCACTTTAGCGACACTGTTTAGCCTCAAAGGCCGCAACGCTATTGATAATTCAGCACGAGGGGAACAGCATGTTTGAATTTTTTTGGCCCTATGTGTTTTTAGCGGCGCCCTTGTTGTGGCTAGTGGACCGCTTTAGTCACAAACAAGCTCAGTCCCCAGAGTTACTACTCAATAGCAGTCTCCCCTATAGCCAGGCGCAACCCGCCGTAGAACAAAGCAATAGCCGGTTAAAACAAGGCTTACAGTGGCTAGTATGGTTACTCTGCTTGTGTGCCTTGGCAAGACCCGTCTGGTTAGACGAGCAATTACAAGGCATTGATGAACAAGGGCGTGACGTGTTGTTATCTGTTGATATGTCGGGAAGCATGCAAATCAAAGACATGCAGTTACACGGTGAGGCGGTAGACCGCTTAACCGCGCTCAAGTCACTGCTAGCCGACTTCATTGAACAACGCCGTGGCGACCGCCTAGGGATGATACTATTTGCCGACCATGCCTATTTAGCCAGCCCCTTGAGTTTCGACTTAGACAGCTTATTGATTCAGGTTAATGAATTGGTTCATGGCTTGGTGGGTGACAGAACCGCGATTGGTGAAGGCATTGGCTTGGGCATCAAACAACTAATGAACCACCCTGCCGAGCAACGCATTTTAATTTTGTTAACCGACGGACAAAATACCTCGGGCACAGTAGAGCCGATGCAAGCTGCTGAAATGGCAGCCAAAAATCAAGTGGTGATTTACACCATTGGGGTGGGTGCCGACGAACTGTACCAGCAAACCCTATTTGGCAAACGTAAAATTAACCCTTCGCAAGACCTAGACGAAGCCAGCCTTAAACAAATAGCTGGTTTAACCGGTGGCCAATATTACCGTGCCAGAAATACCGAAGAGTTAGCGCAAATCTACCAGCAAATAAATGCCTTAAACCCAATTACTCAAGCCCAACAATTTTATCGGCCGCAGCACGAGCTCTATTACTGGCCGCTGGCTCTAGCCGCTTTAGTGATGTTGGTAATGTTAGCCAAACCTTTGTTAGCTCAGCGTTTTATCAAGGAGCATAATTGATGTTAGGCCTTAGTTTACTACGCCCAGAGTGGCTATTGCTTAGCCCACTACTATTACTGTTACTGATTAAAAAGCAACAACATGAAAAATCGGCGTGGTCGCAGTTGTTAAAGCCGGCCATCGCCAAGTATTTAGTCAACTCAGAAAGCACAAGGTCGAGTTCACAGTGGCCTTTAGCAGCGTTGTTTAGCTTAATTATTATCGCCTTAAGTGGCCCCAGCATTATGAGTGACAACGTACCGGTATTTCGTGAAGGTAGTGCCCGAGTGCTGATTATGGACATGTCCTACTCGATGCGTGCCCAAGATCTTAAACCGGATCGCGTTGAGCTAGCCAAATACAAGGCTCTAGATTTATTAGCCCAATGGAAGGACGGTGAAACAGCGTTAATAGCCTACGCCGGTGATGCCTTTGTACTTAGTCCCTTAAGCAGCGATAGCAATACGCTAGCTAATTTGGTGCCTCACCTTAAGCCCGAATTAATGCCCGTTCACGGCTCAGCATTAAATCTAGCCATAGATAAGGCCGCTGAACTCATCAAACAAGCGGGCTACGCCGAGGGAGACATTGTATTAATTGGTGATGGCATCTCTGCAGAGCAGCTGCCGCTAAGTTTAGCTAGTCTGCAACAACATAAACTGCGTTTTTCAATGTTAGCCATAGGCACTGAAGAAGGCGCGCCGATCCCGCTAGAAGACGGTAGCATGCTAAAAGACCAGACTGGCAGCATTGTTATGGCCAAACTAGACGTGGCTAACATTCTGCCTCTTTGCCAACAAACTGGCGGCATCTGCCAGCGCTTAAGCGCCGACAATAGCGATATTGAAAAGCTCGCCTCGTTGCGCAATCGCTCTGCTGACGAAGCCTCAGCAGAAAGCCAACAAGCCGCAGCAAGAAAAGACATTGGTTATCTACTACTGCCATTGATCATATTGCTTATGCTAATCCAACTTCGCCGCGGCGATTTAGTGATGCTGCTGTGCAGCCTGCCACTGCTCGGTTTAAGCCAGCCCGCGAGCGCCAATTTATGGCAAAATCAGGCGCAACAAGCAGAGCAAGCCTGGCAGCAGCAAGACTACCAGCGAGCCGCAGAGCTGTTTAAAGACCCGAACTGGCAAGCCGCGGCTTATTATAAAGCTGGCGACTATAAAAAAGCTCAACAGCTATACGCACAAGATAACTCAGCAACGGCCTGGTATAACCAAGCAAACGCGCTGACTCAGCAAGGTGAATATCAACAGGCAATAGATGCCTACCAACAGGCCTTAAATCAACAACCAGACTTTGCCGAAGCAAAACATAACAAACAACTAGTAGAGAAACTGCTAGAGCAACAGCAACAGCATCAGCAACAGCAAAACAATGATCAGTCATCGCAATCCGGTGAGCAATCAGAACAACCCGAGCAATCAGAAAAATCAGATCAATCGGAACAGTCGGAACAAAATGCTCAGCAAGACGCGTCCTCACAGGATGCGCAACAAGAGCAGCAAAACGGCGATCAACAACAAGCAGAGCAACAACAGGCAGAGCAACAAGCCCAGCAGCAAGCTCAAGCTGAACAAGCGCAGGATGAGCAACAAGACAACCAGCAAAACACCGCTGTTAGCCACTCACCCAGCGACCCAGAGCAACAACAAGAGCTACAAAAATGGTTAGAAGAACTACCCAATGACCCCAGCTTGTTATTACGCAATAAAATGTACCTTGAATATCAAAAACGCCGTCGTCAGCCCAGTAATCAGGAGAATTGGTAAGTGAAAGTACTTAGTTTATGTTTCATGCTATTACTTAGCTTCAGCAGTTACGCAACCACCGAAGTGACCGCTACCGTCAGCCAGAACCCAGTGGCTGTAGGACAAGCTTTTACTTTAGAGATTGTGGCGAACGATACCCTTTCGAGCAATGAGTTCGACCCATCGGTACTGCTCCGACAAAAATTTGTGGTGGGCAGTACCTCCACGGCTCGCCAGCACACCAGTATCAATGGCCAGTCATCAACCCAGACCCGTTGGACAACCACCTTACTGGTACGCGAAGAAGGTAATTATTTGATCCCTTCTTTTAACATTGGTGGTGAAAATACCCAACCCATTCATTTAAAAGCAAAAAAAATAGAGGCCATTGAGCCCAGCAAAGACCAAGTGCGCATGGAAGTGAGCCTAGATAGTGCCGAAGTCTATTTAGGCCAGCCGGTGACCTTTACCGCTAAAATTTGGGTAGCTAACAGCTTAGATCAGGCCAATATTTTTGCCCCCAACATGTTAGACGCCAAAGTAGAAAAACTGGGCGATGACAAACAAGACCTTGAGATTGTGGATGGTAAGCGTTATCGCACCCTCACTCGTCAGTGGCTAATCACACCAGAAAAAGCCGGAGAATATGAAGTAAGAGGGCCCCGTTTAAGTGGCTTAGCCAACGACATCAACCATCGGGCTCGCCCTATCGACATTGCGGCGCAAACTCTAGCTTTAACCGTAAAAGCGCCTCCGGCTAACTTCCCTGGTCAATGGTTACCCTCCCACGATTTATTGCTAAATGAAGAAATCCAACCTTTGCAGAGTGATTATCAACAGGGTCAGGCCTTTACCCGCATCATCAATCTGACCATTGCTGGTATCACCGAACAACAACTGCCAGAGATAGATATCGATTATGGCCCCAACTTCCGCGTGTATCCAGAGCCCTACCAAGACCGCACCATAGTAAAAGATGGGATAGTGTTTGCTCAGCGGAGTTTAAATGTCGCGCTGATCCCGGTCACCACTGGCGAATTAAGTCTACCGGGATGGTCTCTTCCATGGTGGGATTTAACTAGTGATAAACTAGCCAAGGCAGAAATAAAAGCTCGGCAAATTAAGGTGGTGCCAGCGCCAGAGAATCAAGCGCTTAGCTTAAACAATCCTACGCCGCCAACAAACGCCACAGTAGCATCATCAGACACTGGCAGTTCGTGGTTAACTTGGCTATTTGGCTTTGCTTGGTTAATCACCTTAGCCGCGTTAATTTGGTTTATTCGCCAAAGCAAACTGCGTCCGCAGGCCCCTAACCTAGCACCACAACAAGAAAAACAGCAAAATAGTGACTACTGGCAGCAGTTTGCAGCGGCTTGCAAACAGGGAGCTAGCCATCAGGCGGAACAAGCATTAACAAACTGGGTGAACCAACAGCAAGCAACTGGCCAATGGCGAAGCCTACTCAAGAAAATTACCGCAGCAAATTGGGCGAACGCCCCGCAACAGCTAGATTTGAATGAGTTTTACCAAGCTTGCCTAGCCTACAAGCGTGAAACGGAGCAAACAACACAGCGAGAACAACTTAGCTTGTCCTCGCTCAATCCCTAACTTAGCGGTTAAGGCCTAATTGAAAAATTAGGCTTTCTGCCTGACAACAAAAAGTGAAAGAGGCACTTAACTTCACACCACCTTCTACGGCGCTGATTTCACTGTTAATTTCACAAGGATCAGATTCTGCTTTGCGTGCTTTAGCTGTTAGCTCAGTTAGACGCGCTTCCGCCAAAGCTTGCTCGGCATAAAGCTCTTCAACTACAGCGGTTCGCTCTTCACCATCGATCACCGCACCTACGTCCACACAACAACAAACTTTAGATTCTTCTAACTTCGTTTTCATCAACTTTCCTTTAATCTACAGCAAACTTTAGTTATACCTTTGTCACGGAACTAAAGCATAATTAGAACTACTGTGTAGCATAACCCAAGCTAAGTCGCCTTGACACTTGTCATGATAGATTAGCTTTAATGGATTTATCTAGGAAATAACATGCTTGTCGATTTTTTTCGAAAGAAAAAGTCCAGTCACTCGGTCAAGTCGAGTATGGAAGCAAAACAAACACGTTATAAGGCCTTAGTACAGGCTTACAACCGGGACATTTACCGCTACGCTTATTGGCTGGTAAAGGATAAACACGTCGCCGAAGACATCGTTCAGGAAACCTTTCTTAGGGCTTGGCGCTCGCTTGAGCAGCTGAAAGACGATAAAGCGGCAAAGGCATGGTTAATCACCATCCTCAGGCGAGAAAATGCCCGACGCTTTGAGCGCAAGCAATTCGACTTAGTGGATATAGAAGAGCATTCAGTGGCCGATAGCAATGCCCATAGTAGTGAGCAACAAATTGAAAACGAATGGCTTAGGCGTCAAATCGATAAACTAGCGCCAGAATACAAAGAACCGTTACTGCTGCAAATTATTGGTGGCTTTAACGGCGATGAAATTGCACACATGCTAGAGCTAAATAAAAATACCGTAATGACACGGCTTTTTAGAGCACGAAATCAACTCAAAGAAGCCCTAGAGCAAGATCAACACCGAGGACAGAGTAATGGATGAGCTAGAGTTTCGCCGTCAGCTGTATACGAATCCTCGCAATCGTAGCGAGGCGCTATTACAGGAAGCAAGGCGTAATAACAAAAACAAGAAACTGTATGATGATATGCAGCAACTTGAAAACAAATTAGAGCAAGCGCTAAACGTTGAAGTACCAGATGGCCTCGCCGAGCGGCTGATGCTGCGCCAAAGCTTTGACGACTCTCGTCAGCAATACCGCCGCAAATCTCGTTGGCAGGTTGCTATAGCCGCTTCGATTGCCTTTGCTCTAGGCTTAAGTACCAGCTTGTTTCATTGGCAGCAACAGACCGCAGATATGGGGCAACTGGCGCTACAGCATGTTTATGAAGAAATGCCCTACACCAGTGGTGTTGACGAACAGCCGAGTCTACAAACCATTAATGCTAAATTGGCACGTTATGGCGCGAGCTTTGAACAGCTCCCCGGCAAAGTGGTTTATGTCAATCATTGTGCTTATGCAGGAAGCCCAGCCTTGCACATGGTGATGAAAGGTAAAATGGGTTCCAACATCAATGTTTTTGTGGTGCCTAAATCAACCGAATTAAAGACCGTACAGAGTTTTTCAGATAAAACCTTACACGGTATGGTTGAACCGCTAGCTAACGCCAGCCTAGTGGTGGTTGGCGAGATGAAAGAGCCTATAGAAAAAACTCTGCATACCCTTACCGCTGAACTGAATCAAGCGATTTAAGCTTCAGCGTACTTAAGGCCGGTTTGCTACGCAAAACGGCCTTTTTAACCTATCCGCCTCAAAAACTTAAACATCTAAGCTTGATGTTTACTCTCAACCCGCTATATTGCCAAGCCACCAACATTAAACACCTGTTTAACTTTTGTGCTACAGCTCGTGTTTTTGATAAAAACATTTAACAAATACTTAACATTGCGGGTTTTTATACCTAGTCTGGTCAGAGGTCAGCTCTGTGACCACTATGTAATGTCGACCACATAACCCGTAAAAAGAGAGGGAATAATGAAAATACGGAAATTATCACTCGCGCTTATTACCGCGTCGGCCACCCTTACCGCCGCTCACGTAAACGCTGCAGGTTTCCAACTAGTAGAACACTCCGCTTCCGGGCTTGGCCGCTCATTTGCTGGTGAAGCAGCCGTCGCTGATAATGCTGCTGTACTGGCGCGTAACCCAGCGGCCATGGCTATGTTTGACAGTATTGCCGTATCTGGAGCCTTAACTTACATTAAGCCTGACGTTTACGTAAAAGGTAATACTGGCGTAGACGCTCTTGATCAAGCCTTGGATAACGAAGACGTAGTGCCAGGAGCGCCAGTACCGGCCGGCTATTTCATCCAACCGATTAATGATAAATGGGCTTGGGGTTTTGGCATGTTCTCTAATTTCGGCCTATCCACTGATTACCCTAACGATTATCCCGCCGGTCCGATTGCTGGGCAAACTGAGTTAATTACCCTCAACTTTAATCCCAATGTCTCCTACCGCGTCAACTCTCATTTTAGTATTGGCGCCGGGCTTAACGCCGTTTATGGTACCGCCAAGTTAATCCGTAATTTCGGCAGTAACAGCCCATTCCCTGCTTCAGGCAATGCCGCACACTTAGAAGGGGATGGCTGGGGTTATGGCTGGAACGTGGGCGCAATGTGGGAAATCAATCCCAATCACCGTTATGGTTTTAGTTACCGCTCTAAAGTGGATCTTAAATTCAAAGGTGACTTTCATTCCGATATTCCCGAAGGCCTAAGCACCAACCCTTACGGTACTGGTGGTGAGGTGATCCCAGGAAAACTAACCTTAAATTTACCTGACATTTTCGAGTTTTCTGGTTACAACCGCCTTAACCAAGCAGTAGCGGTTCACTATAGCTACGTTTGGACAGGCTGGAGCACCTTCCAAGAAATCAATGCCACCTCCGATGGCATTGGCAGTGTGATGCAAAAAGATGAGAAATTTAGCGACTCTTATCGCGTATCGTTTGGTGCGACTTGGTACCTCAATCCTGAATGGGAGCTACGTGCAGGTATGGCCTTTGACCGCAGTCCATCGCGGACTCACAAAACCATCAGTATTCCGGATAATGACCGTTATAACTATGGATTGGGCTTTACTTACCACCTTAGTGAGCAGGGCAGCTTAGATGCCGGCTTTACCTATATTCAAGGTAAAAAAGGCAGCTTTAATGAAGAGGGTGTGGAATTTGTATCTAAGGGTGATGCTTACATCGTTGCGCTACAATACAATCACAGCTTCTAAGATGGCATCGGCAACCGGCAACTTGCCGGTTGCTTGACCTGTTCGGCAAATTCCCCCACTCTTCAGTTAGATCCTTACTGCACAGAGAGGCAATATGGTAAACAACCCAACCCCTTATACCATTAGTGATTTGGCTAAAGAGTTTACCATTAGCACCCGTAGCATTCGCTTCTACGAAGACCAAGGTTTATTGCACCCGAAACGCGTTGCTAGCAAGCGACTTTATTCAAAACACGATAAATTACGTTTAAAGCTGGTATTACGAGGAAAACGCTTAGGGTTTTCCTTAAGTGAAATAAAGGAGTTGTTTGATTTGTACGACGCAAAAATGAATTCTAGCCAAGAGGTGGTCAAACTAATCGACAATATCAAACTAAAAAAGCTGAGCTTACTACAGCAACTAGAGGATATTCAGGTGGTATTAATGGAATTAAAATCAGCAGAGCGTCGCTGTAACGACGCTCTGAAAAAACTCAACAATTAATGTTCGCCGGCATTGCCTTGAATAAAGTGCTTGCGACATAAAGACACGTAGCGATCGTTACCGCCAATCTCAATTTGTTGACCCTCACTAAGCACACGAGAATGCTGATCGATGCGTGCATTAAAGTGGCCTTTATTCCCGCACCAACAAATGGTTTTTAATTCTTCTAACTTATCCGCTAAACACAATAGATGATAAGCCCCTTCAAACAGCTCTCCACGAAAATCTGTTTTTAGCCCGTAAACCATTACCGGAATATGTAGGTCATCCACTACTTGAGCCAGTTGGTAGACCTGAGCACGTGATAAAAACTGGCCCTCATCAACAATCACCACATCCAAAGCCTGTTGTTGATGTTTTGCCTCAACTAAAGCAAACAAGTCTTGCTGCTCGCAAAAGGTTTCCGCTTTTAAAGACAAACCGACACGCGCTTTAATGACTCCCACTCCATCACGAGTATCCATCGCAGGAATAAGCGCTAAAGGGTTCATACCCCGCTCTTGGTAATTAAAATGCGCCTGAATCAACTGAGTCGACTTACCCGAATTCATTGCCGCATATTTAAAATGTAGTGAAGCCATTTACCCCTCTTTATTTATAACGAGTTGTTTAGCGCCGTCGCCGCCGTTTGTTGGCGATGGTACAAAGCACCGGTCACAATAGCAAATACCACGAGGCCAATTGACAGCGCCGCGCTAACGCTACCGCTGAGCCCCATCACTAGATAGCTCAGCATGCTGATTCCAGCGACCAACAAGGCGTAGGGCAACTGAGTCGCTACGTGGTCGATATGATGACAAGCAGAGCCAGTAGAGGACAAGATAGTAGTATCGGAAATAGGTGAACAATGATCGCCAAATACCGCACCAGCCAATACCGCAGATAACATTGGCAACATCAAGCTCACTTCACTAGCCACTGCCATATCGGCAGCAATCGGCAACATAATACCAAAAGTCCCCCAACTGGTACCGGTAGCAAAAGCCATCAAGCCGGCCAATACAAAAATCAACATCGGCAGCATTGCCGGGTTTATCGCACCATCAAGTTGAGAAGCTAAGTATTTGCCCGTTTCCAAATCACCAATCACGCCGCTAATCGACCAAGCAAATAGCAAGATAATGATGGCAGGCAGCATAGCTTTAAGGCCCAAATAGATGGCTTGCCCCACTTGAGCAACAGATAAACGCTGACGAATAGCGAACACCACACTAATCAGCAAACCAACTAGCCCACCATAAACCAGGGAGATGGTTACTTCGGTATTTTCTAAAGCAGCAAGTAGTGAAAAGCTTTGCTCTTCCAGCGCCGCCGCTCCGGTAATAACAAAACTAGAAAAAGTCACAAGGGTCAGCACGACAATCGGCAATACCAAACCCAGCGGCGAGCCATTATCCGCTTCAAAGTCATGGTTTACGCTTCCAGCTGGTGTACCTTTTGCGGCATCAAATAACTGGCCTTGCTCCGCTGCACTTTCATGCTGACGCATAGGACCAATATTGAGATTAAAATAAGCGACAACCAAGGCCATTAATAACGCAAAAATAGCGTAGAAATTCAATGGCACCATGGTGGCGAAAGCAGCCAAAGGACTAATATCAGAAATGCCATGGGTGACCAACAAACCACCCACGAGGGCAATAATATAGGCACCCCAGCTAGACAACGGCATCAGCACGCACATTGGTGCGGCAGTGGAATCCAACAAATAAGCCAACTTAGCCCGCGATACTCCTGCTTGATCGGTAAGGGGGCGCGTTACACTGCCCACCGCCAGGCTGTGGAAGTAATCATCCACAAACACCACAAAGCTTAATAAAGCGGTGGTCATAGTGGCCTGGCGACGTGTTTGGATACGTTTTTTCGCCCAGTTTGCAAAAGCGGAGGTCGAACCGGTGGCGGTCATTAAGCTGGTCATTGCCCCCAGCAATAATAAAAACGCAATAATTTGAATGTTCCAGCCATTAGCCGCACCGTCATCCCACACTAGGTCCAAGGCTAAATTGCCTAGGTACTCAGCGGACGAGATAAAAGAAAACTCGCTAATAAGCAGGGCACCAGCAACAATGCCACAGCTTAGCGCGATAATCACTCGACGGGTAATTAAAGCGACACTTAAGGCGATAAGTGGCGGGAGTACCGATAAAAAAGAATCTGTATAAGACATGGTTTGCATCTATTCTCTGTTATTTAATCCAGAGAGCAAACTGAGTGAGCACTACAAAGGCGGCACTCTGTAGCTCTCCATAGTATTCACTATGACAGTGGCGCACTTATTAAATGCGTCACCAGTAAGCCGTGTTGACGATACGGTTTACTTCGGCGCTGGCCCCTTTCTTACAAAGCCATAGGTGTCACCCCACTTTGCAGTACTTTTGACCAGCGCTCCTCTACAATATAGCGTTAGTGGCTGCATTATACCCTCACAAACAGAATGTTCAACCAAAAGCAATAGAAAATATTTGACGTTAAAAATTAAAACAGCTGCTTAAATAAATAAGAGTAATTGACAATAACTAATTAGCATTTAAAATTTAATCGATTCTCTAATTAAAACTAAATGAATACGGGATTAAAATGAGCGATTTTATTAAGGTGTTTTTAAACGCAAGAAGCCTTAAAGCGGCTACAAAAGAATTATCTATTGAGCAAATTGAAGATAGTTTCAACAAACTAAAAATTATTTTAGATGAGCGTTATGCGTTAAAAGAACAAGAAGAAAAGCAACAGCAAGAAAAAAGAGAAAAACTAGAAAAATACAAAGCTTTGCTTGAACAAGATGGCATCGACCCTAATGAATTACTCGAAATGATTGGCGATGCTCCTGTTAAAGAACGTAAAAAACGTCAGCCTTTACCACCAAAATATAAATTTATTGATGAAAATGGCCAAGAGAAAACCTGGACAGGCCAAGGAAGAACGCCTTCTCCTATTCAACATGCGATTAAGCATGAAGGAAAAACTAAAGAAGATTTCTTAATTTAGTCAAAATAGACAAAAAAGGAGCTTTATAGCTCCTTTTTTATTTGCTTGAATTTAAGCAAAGCCATTGGGGTTAGCCTGTTGCCAACGCCAAGAATCTTCAGCCATATCATTTAAATTTAGTTCAGCCTGCCAATTCAACTCCTGCTTAGCCAAGCTCGGATCGGAATAACAAGCCGCAATATCGCCAGGACGGCGCGGTGCTATTTGATAAGCAATACTTTTACCAGATACTTTTTCAAAGGCTTTGAGCATTTCTAATACACTATAGCCTTGACCAGTACCTAAGTTGTAAGTGACTAATCCAGCATTTTCAGCCAGTTTATCCAAAGCTTTTAAATGCCCCTTAGCCAAATCAACCACATGGATGTAGTCTCTCACCCCTGTCCCATCTGGTGTATTGTAATCATCACCAAATACACTGAGCTGCTGTAAACGTCCTACCGCTACTTGAGTAATATAAGGAACTAAATTATTGGGAATACCATTAGGATCTTCGCCAATTAAACCTGACTTATGCGCGCCGACTGGATTAAAGTAACGTAATAAAGCGATATTCCAACTCTTGTCAGATTGATATAAATCCCCAAGAATTTGCTCCACAATTAACTTTGAACGACCGTAGGGGTTGGTAGCTCCAGTTGG
Organism: Agarivorans sp.; assembly: GCF_050295395.1. Classification (NCBI taxonomy): domain Bacteria; kingdom Pseudomonadati; phylum Pseudomonadota; class Gammaproteobacteria; order Alteromonadales; family Alteromonadaceae; genus Agarivorans; species Agarivorans sp. The sequence goes on along the minus strand of NZ_JBNKPP010000131.1, from coordinate 8,091 downwards.
AAAGCTTTCTAATATAGGAACCGTATGCGGGTCCCCATATACAGTGGCCGATGAACTAAACACCAAATTTTTAACGCCATACTCAGCCATCACTTCACACAAAATTAAGGTGCCAGAGACATTGTTTTGATAATAATGAAGAGGAATGGTGGTCGACTCGCCTACCGCTTTTAAGCCAGCAAAATGAATTACCGATTTAAATTGATACTGAGCAAAGACCTCCGCCAAAGCCGCCTTATTACATACATCGACTTGATAAAAGTCAGGTCTTTTATTACAAATCTGTTCAATTCTATCCATAGAAGCGGCATGGGAATTACAGAGGTTATCAACCACTACCACCTCTTCACCCTGCCCTAATAATTCGACTACGGTATGGCTACCGATATATCCCGCGCCGCCGGTTACTAAAATAGTCATAGTCATCCTTTATATAAGTAAAAATAAAAACAGAAAATACCTTACTACTCAATTCCAATATATTTATGCGTCTGCAAAGATAAGCGCCAATTGTTTGCTATACAGGCATCAATACACAATTGGGTGGCCCGCGCTTGTTGGCTAATAGGCTGTAAACAAACTAAAACCGTTTGCTTATCTTGCATACTATCCAACAATGCTTGCAGATTATCGATGTCCCGTTCTCTGGCTACAGGATGCTTAATTTCATTTGCCCGCTCTAATGCTTCAACTAACACCGTTTTACCACCCTGCATCGCGACTTTTGGTGATACTGTCACCCAGGTTTCTGGTGCGACTCTAATCGGATAGGTACCACTGGTTTCTAGCTGAACCGAGTAACCCGCTTGAATCAACATACCGGTTAACTCAGTTAAATCGTACATGGCGGGCTCTCCACCAGTAATCACAATATGCTTTGCGCAGTAACGGGCCAGCAAATCACAAAGTTGTTGCGCAGAAAAACTCGCCCAACGAGCGGTATCACCACTCACCCCAATAATTTGCTCACTACTCACTTGGTCACTCGGGGAAACCTGCCAAGTATGTTTAGTATCACACCAAGAGCAGCCTACGTCACATCCTTGTAAACGAATAAAAACAGCGGCAACCCCGGTGTGGAAACCTTCACCCTGAATAGTTTCAAATATTTCATTTACCGGTAAAGCTTGTTTTGACATTTGTATACCAAATCATAATAAGGGAGAATCTACGGCATATTAGAACATATTTGATGAGTAAAAGATGAAACAAAAAGCCGTTGTTATTTATTCCGGTGGGATGGATTCCTTCACCGTATTGCATAAAACATTGCAATTAGGCCTTCAACCTTATGCGCTCAGCTTTAACTATGGGCAACGCCACGTTAAAGAGTTGGAATATGCCCAAACAGTTTGCCAAGAACTGGGTATTGAACACAAGATTGTCGATATCACTAGCATCAATCAGCTACTGGCTGGCTCATCGTTGACTTCCGATATTGATATTCCGGAAGGAAACTATCAAGAAGAATCGATGAAATCAACGGTAGTCCCCAACCGCAACATGATTCTACTTTCTTTAGCAATCGGCTATGCCGTTTCTATTGGCGCTAAAAAAGTCTTTTATGGCGCTCACTCAGGTGACCATGCTATCTACCCCGATTGCCGCCCTGAATTCGTTAAAAAGATGAACGAAGTGAGTTTAATAGCTAACTACGAAGCAGTAGAAGTGCTTAGCCCTTACCTGGAACAATCTAAAATAGATATTTTACGCGACGGCCTAAACATGCAGCTTGATTACGCTAAAACGTGGACCTGTTACAACGGACGAGACAAAGCCTGTGGCAAATGTGGCGCTTGCCAAGAACGGCTAGAAGCCTTCCAGTTAAATGGGGTTGAAGACCCTCTGAGCTACGAGTAAGCGTGTTACAGATTATATTAAAACGCTACTGGTTTTTACTGCTAGTGATTAGCGTGAGCTGGTTTTCGCTAGCTCACACAGAACTGCTAGCTTGGAATAGACCGCTGATACACCAAGGTGAGTATTGGCGCTTCTTCACCGGCAATCTGGCTCACAGCAACCTTATCCATTGGATAATGAATATGATGACCCTGGGGGTTATTTATTTCATTTATGATGACCGACTATCCAATTGGCAGTTTTGCTTATTAAGTAGTTTACTAGCGATTATTGGCGGTACTTTGATAATGCTAACTGACTATCATATTTATGTAGGGCTATCGGGAGTCACCCACGGCTTAATTGTTTATGGCGCTAGTATAGATTTAAGCAGTGACAGACCTAAATCTGGTGGCTTGGTACTAACCGCCATTGCGCTTAAATTAGCTCTAGAACAGTATTACGGCAATGACCCCTGGGTCAGTGACATGATAGGCATCGATGTCGCCATTGATGCCCACCTAATCTTTGCAGGCCTCGGCCTAACCCTAGCGGTGCTAGCCTATTGGCTTTGGTTACGCCCCACTTATGCAGACAATTCTTGATTAATCTGCTGCAATACTTGTTTTGGCGAAGCCGCTTGAGTAATGGGACGGCCAATCACTAAGTAATCAGAGCCAGCAGCGATAGCCTCTACAGGCGTCATGATACGGCGCTGATCACCTTGCTCACTGCCACTGGGGCGGATCCCCGGTGTTACTAACAAGAAGTCTTCACCGAGTAAACGTTTTAATGCCGTTGCCTCATGCGCCGAGCAAACCACACCATCTAAGCCACACTGCTGAGTTAAGCTAGCTAGCCGCTCAACCTGCTGCTGTGGGCTGAGCTCTACACCTAAGTCTTGCAAATCAGCTTGATCCATACTGGTTAGCACAGTGACCGCGATTAACTTAGGGCGTTGCTCACCGTAGGGTACTAGCGCTGCCTTGGCCGCTTCCATCATTCGACGACCACCGCTGGCATGCACATTCACCATCCAAACCCCTAACTCGGCAGCCGCTGCTACCGCCTTCGCTACGGTATTGGGAATATCATGAAACTTGAGATCCAAAAATACCTCAAAGCCCTTGTTATGCAGCGCTTTCACAAGTTCTGGACCAAATAAGGTAAACATTTCCTTACCCACTTTTAAACGGCATGAACTTGGATCTAAACCATCAACAAAGTTCATACACTGCTGTAAATCGGCATAATCAAGGGCAACCAATACCTTAGGGTCTTGCATTTTTTACTACTCTCCGTCTAATCCGACTATCGGTTTCACTGTTCCCCAACTCTTACATGACGGGCAATGCCAGTAAATTGAGTGAGAGGAAAAGCCACAGCGACGACACTGATAGTGGGGTTTAATTTTTAATTGTTGAGTCACTAAGCCCCTTAAGACTTGCAAACTCTGTTTGGCCCGCCCCTCTTCTGCAACCTCAAGATGCAGGCCCATAAGATGATGAAAACCTTTCATTGTAGGATTTCGTCTTAACTCATCTGCCAGTAGGTCTTGAGCATGTTCAGCACCATGAGCTTCTCGGTATATTACAGACAAGGCAATAATGACACTAGCCGAACTCTTAATCGAAAGACAATATTCGAGGAACTGTTGGTAATATTCAGGTTTTGCTAATTGTTCACAGCAGGATTGATACAAAGTTAAGGCGTCTGACACAAAGTCGATGTCTTGTTCGGGAATACGGTTTAAGCTTTTCAATGCAGCTTTATAATCGCCGTTAGCAAACTGTAGTTGAGCTATATGCAAACTAGCCCGCACGCAGCTTTTATCGGCCGCTAGGGCTTTCTTCAAGAAGGCTTGGCTTTTAACTAACTTGCCAGCGGTCTCCAGCTCTTGAGCTTGTTCACAGTAAAAATGTGCGATTTGCCGATGCACATCACTCATTTTATTGGGGTCAATTTTTTTAGCTACACTAATGGCCTGGGGCCATTCCCGCGTTTGCTGATAGATGCTTAATAATTGTTTCAGCGCCGCTTGGCGGTAATCTGGTTCGTTTTGTAGTTCCAACAACAAGGCTTCAGCGCGATCAAATAAGCCAGCGGCCAAATAATCTTTGGCAAGTTGTTGTAAGGCCAGGTTTTTCTGGTCGATATCGATGCCTTCGCGGGCAATCAAATTTTGGTGGATACGAATCGCGCGATCCACCTCGCCTCGCTGACGGAACAAATTACCAAGGGCCAAATGGGTATCGATGGTGTCTGAATCAACCTGCAATAACTCGACAAACAAATCGACTGCTTTATCAGATTGATTAGATAGTAATAAGTTTAAGCCTTCAACATATTGTTTGGAAACGTGGTTACTTTGCTGTTGTTGGTTCTGCCGAACACTTCGCTGGCCCATATACCAACCATAGGCGGCGGCAACCGGCAATAACAAGAACAACAAGCCCAGCATTAACTATCCTTGACCATCTCATCTTGAAATTTATTGAGCTGTTTCTGTTGTTTAGCCAAACGCCTTTTAAGAGTGGCGCGTTCTAGGCGGATACGAGTATAAAAGGCTAACAAAAACAAAAGACAGGTGATGAATCCAGCAATAAACAGCCCTGCCATTAACCAAGATAAGCGCATTTCAGACTCAGCGATAAGATAATTAACCCTTACCAATTCGTCATTCTGTGCGCCCATGGCGAGAGCGGTGACAAATAATACAACTAATAATAATGTTGAAAAAATTGCTTTCACATAACCTCCCAGAGCCAAACAAAAGCTAGGGAAATTATGCAGCAATCACGCTAATTTAACCAGCCAAGATCACCGTATTGTAAAACAAACACGCTTATAAGCCGGTATTAACCCGTTCTCTTAACTCTTTACCAGGTTTAAAGTGCGGAACGTATTTCCCAGACAGTTCGACTTTTTCTCCGGTTTTAGGGTTGCGGCCTACTCGAGGGGCCCTAAAGTGCAAAGAAAAGCTACCAAAACCACGGATCTCAATTCTATCGCCATCCTGTAAGGAACAGGTCATTTGCTCAAGAATTTCTTTAATAGCCGACTCAATTTCTTTACTGGTAAATTGAATATGTTTACTAGCGAGTATTTCAATCAAATCAGATTTAGTCATGGATTCTCCAAGCCATTGATAAAGGGAACTAATACCAGTGTAGATAAAGAAATGGGGGGGAACAAGTCCCCCCCAATATTCAATCACATAAATCTAAAAAAGATTTAACGATTATTCGCCTTTAAGCGCTGATTTGAATGCATCAGCCATAGCGTTACCAATCTGAGCATCTTCTTTCTTGTTCAGAGTAGCCATCGCTTCTTTCTCGTCCGCTTCATCTTTAGCACGGATAGAAAGACTGATTACACGGTTCTTACGGTCAACACCAACAAACTTAGCTTCAAGTTGGTCACCAACAGAAAGAACAAGTGAAGCGTCTTCAACGCGGTCACGGCTAACATCGCCAGCACGTAGGTAACCTTCTACACCACTTGCTAGTTCAACAGTTGCGCCTTTAGCATCAACTTCAGTTACAGTACCGTTAACTAGAGCGCCTTTCTTAAGGTCTGCTAGGTAGTTGTTGAATGGGTCTTCAGCAAGCTGTTTAACACCTAGGCTAATACGCTCACGTTCTGCATCCACTTGAAGTACAACGGCTTCAATTTCGTCACCTTTCTTAAAGTCACGAACCGCTTCTTCACCTTGAGCATCCCAAGAGATGTCAGATAGATGAACAAGACCGTCAATACCGCCGTCAAGGCCGATGAAGATACCAAAGTCAGTGATAGACTTGATCTTACCTGAAACTTTGTCGTTCTTATCATGAGTGCTAGCGAATAGCTCCCATGGGTTAACTTTACATTGTTTCAAACCAAGTGAAATACGACGACGTTCTTCGTCGATATCCAATACCATAACTTCAACAAGGTCACCCACATTAACCACTTTAGATGGGTGGATGTTTTTGTTAGTCCAATCCATTTCAGAAACGTGAACTAGACCTTCAACACCGTCTTCGATTTCTACGAAACAACCGTAGTCAGTTAGGTTAGTTACGCGACCTTCAAGACGAGCACCTTCAGGGTAACGGTTAGCAATAGCTACCCATGGATCTTCACCCAATTGTTTCAGACCTAGAGATACACGCGTGCGCTCGCGGTCGAACTTAAGTACTTTAACGTTGATTTCGTCGCCAACATTAACAATTTCGCTTGGGTGCTTAACGCGTTTCCAAGCCATGTCAGTGATGTGTAGTAGACCGTCAACACCGCCAAGATCAACGAATGCACCGTAGTCAGTAAGGTTCTTAACGATACCTTTAACTTCTTGACCTTCTTGAAGGTTCTCAAGAAGTTGGTCACGTTCAACACTGTTTTCAGTTTCGATAACAGCACGACGAGAAACCACTACGTTGTTGCGCTTCTGATCAAGTTTGATAACTTTAAATTCAAGCTCTTTACCTTCTAGGTGAGCAGTATCGCGAACTGGGCGAACGTCAACTAGAGAACCAGGCAAGAAGGCACGGATGGTGTTAACTTCAACTGTAAAGCCACCTTTAACTTTACCGTTAATGATACCAACAACCGTTGCTTGCTCTTCGTAAGCACTTTCAAGTTGGATCCACGCTTCGTGACGTTTGGCTTTTTCACGAGAAAGAACAGTTTCACCGAAACCGTCTTCTACTGCGTCAAGCGCAACATCAACTTCGGCGCCAACTTCAATTTCTAATTCGCCAGCAGCATTTTTGAACTGCTCAGCAGGAATCGCAGATTCTGACTTAAGGCCAGCGTCTACTAATACCATGCCATTTTCGATACCTACTACAGTACCTTTAACAATCGAACCAGAACGGAATTCTAGATCCTGAAGTGACTCTTCAAAGAGTTGAGCAAAAGATTCAGTCATTATTTAATTACACATATAAAAACGTCCACTCAGCAATCCGGCTAAATGGGGTTAACAATAAACACCTAACTCATCCGTGTTTAGGTGCACCAAGTCCCAGAGATTACTGGGTTAATTTACTATCGATAAACTCTATCGATAATTGCACCACTTCTTCAATAGAAAGTGATGTTGAATCAATAACTAACGCATCTTGAGCGGGTACCAAAGGTGCCACCGTTCGATTTCGATCGCGCTGGTCGCGCTCTTCGATTTCGCTCAAAAGGTGTTCAAAACTAACATTAAAGCCCTTTTCTTGCAACTGATTATAGCGCCGCTGGGCGCGTTCCGCAGCACTAGCTTCTAAAAATATTTTTACCGGTGCATCTACAAATACCACCGTTCCCATATCTCGACCATCAGCAATCAAGCCAGGCGCTTGTTTAAACGCTCGTTGGCGACGTAGCAAGGCTTCTCTTACGCGGGGAAATGCCGCCACTTTAGAAGCGGCATTGCCAGCGGTTTCTTTTCTGATTTCCAAAGAGACATCTTCGCCTTCCAAAATCACTAAAGTACCACCTTCGTTAGCTTTAAAGCTCACATCAAGGTGAGCGGCTAATAAGCTGAGGGCATCTTCATTATCTAAAACCACATTATGGTGAAGCGCAGCTAAGGCAAGAACTCGGTAAATCGCTCCGCTATCCAAAAGGTGCCACTGGTAATGCTCTGCTAGTTTTTGGCAAAGAGTACCTTTACCTGATCCACTCGGGCCATCAATAGTTACCACTGGAACGTTTTGAGTCATGAGTCCTCCGTAATGTCCATAGCTAAATGCGTGTTCTCTTCTGGAGTTAGTAGAGAACTAAAATTCGGCGGCATTATACGTGAAAAGAGAGCAATAAGCCTCACCAATTTATTAACAAAAAACCGATTAGTGCGGACAGTTATCTCATTTTGAAATAAAAAAGCAGTATGACATTCCGACATACTGCTAAATTTTGTTCAAGTCTGCTAGATAAGCTTAGGCGGGGAGTTCAATACCGGCATCTTTTATTCGAGCTAACTTATAACGCAAAGTGCGCGGGCTTATACCCAGTTTTTCAGCCACAGCCTTACGTTTACCGTTACACGCTCGCAGCGTATCTAAGATAATTTGCTGCTCCTGTTGGCGAAGTTCGTTACCTAAGGGCTCTGCGACAGACGGCAAATCATCAGTGTGCTCAGGCAAGGCTACTGGCGACATCTGGTTTTCAATGATTAAGCAATCACTATCAATCACTTCTCCATTAGCTAAAATAATCGCTCGCTGCATCACATTATCTAACTCACGAACGTTACCCGGCCAAGCGTGCGCCAAT
>NZ_JBNKPP010000130.1:0-7633 GCF_050295395.1 Agarivorans sp. | reverse complement strand
TTAAAGTCGCTGGAATAGTGGAATCTGACGCTCCCTTACGTAAAGAGTATTATCCAGAGCACCCACTCGCCAACGAAGAAGGTTATATCTTCAAACCCAATGTTAATGTGATTGAAGAAATGGCAGATATGATGAGCGCTTCTCGTTCTTATCAAGCTAATGTGCAAGTGACCGAAGCCGCCAAGCAAATGCTAAATAGCACGCTCAACTTGGGTAAAAGTTAAGGAATAGCCTGTGTCTACGATTAATCCACTACAAAATAATTATTGGCAGCCTGAGTCGGTTGTTCCTGAAAGCAACAATAATCAGTCGTTGGGACAAGAAGATTTTTTCGCCTTGTTAACTACGCAGTTGCAATATCAAGACCCGAGTAAACCAGTTGATAATGCCGAAATGATCGCGCAGATGGCTTCTTTTCAGACCTCTGAGGGGATTGCAGAGTTAGGCACTAAATTTGACACCATGAATTCCATTATGAATTCATCGGCAGCCCTACAAGCGTCGACCTTAGTTGGGCAAAAAGTCTTGGTTCCTCTAGATTACGGGTATAACTCAGGGCAGGGCTTTGATGGTGTAGCGGTGACTAATGCTGCTGCCACTAATGTGAAAGTTACCGTTGAGAATGCCGCAGGAGAAACGGTGAAAGTCATCGAACTAGGGGAAGGGAGCGGCAATATGCCTTTCTCATGGGATGGTACTGATTCTAATGGGGAGCTTCTGCCAGAAGGCACCTACAACATTAAAGTAAATGGGATTCAAGGGGGCAAAGAAATTAGCCTACCAACCGCAACTTATGCCAACGTTGGGAGTGTCAGTCTTGCTGGTGGAACATCTGGTGTAGTAGTTAATTTAGAAGGTTTGGGCGGCATTGCTATGAGCGATGTCTTAGAAGTATCCAAAGCCTAACAAAGAATAGTAAAACGATAGGAGATTGAGAGATGTCATTTAATATCGCGCTAAGCGGCATCAATGCCTCGCAAAAGGATCTTGACGTTACAGCGAACAACATTGCCAACGTCAATACCATTGGTTTTAAAGAGTCGCGAGCAGAGTTTGCCGATGTCTATGCTACATCGATTTTCTCTAATGCTCGTACCGCTGTGGGTAACGGGGTGAAAACCGTAGATGTTGCCCAACAATTTCACCAAGGAAGCTTAAACTTTACCCAGAATGCCTTAGATATGGCCATTAGTGGTGAAGGTTTCTTTGTTACCGCGTCAGATTTAACTACTCAAACTCGAGAGTTTACTCGTGCTGGGGCGTTTAAATTAAATGCTGATAACTTCATTGTTAACTCGCAGGGTCAATACCTACAAGGTTACACCGTGAATAATAGTGGCACTCCATCAGCGGTGAGTATGGCGGCGACCAACGCTATTCAAATTAGCGCTGAAGTGGGTAATCCGACGATGACGGGTAAGGTAGACATGAGTTTCAACTTGCCCTCTAGCGGCAGTACTCATGACATCGGAGATTTTGACCCAACAGATAGTAATACTTACACCTCGGCGACGTCGGTGACAGTATACGATTCGCAAGGTGGTTCGCATGTTGCCGAAACTTTCTTTATTAAAGATGATACGACTGCCAATACTTGGCATAAGTTAATTTATATCGACGGTAAACCGGTAGATGTGGCTGGCGGTACGGCCCATACCCCTAATGCTGGTAATGCCAACCCAAGTATCCCTAGGTCAGCGACCTTAACCTTTGATAACTCCGGCGCTTTAGCGTCGACGACGCCTTTGATTATTGAAACCGTCGCTTTGGGTACTGCGCCACCAAATGGCCCTGGCGGTGTTTGGGATCCAGTAACGGGTTCAGTTGACCCAACTCAAACCATTACCTTTAACTTAAATGGCCCAACCCAATATAACTCGGCCTTTGAAGTATCTAGCTTGTCGCAGGACGGTTCAACCGTAGGTAAGTTAACCGGAATTGACATTGGCCCCGACGGTTTAGTAGTGGCTTCATACAGTAATGGTCAAACCGACAATATTGCGAAAGTTGCGATTGCCAAATTTGCCAACAACCAAGGTTTGTCACAAATTGGCGATACTTCGTGGCAACAAACCCAATTGAGTGGTGAAGCGATTGCCGGCGAAGCCAACTCGGGCACCTTCGGTAAAATCAACTCTGCCTCATTAGAGCAGGCAAACGTTAATTTGACTGAACAGTTAGTTAATTTGATTAGTGCTCAGCGTAACTTCCAAGCTAACTCCCGTGCTTTAGAAGTTAACTCAACGCTACAGCAAACCATTATTCAAATCCGCTAATCAGGCTCTGTATATTAAAAAAGGCAGCTTTGGCTGCCTTTTTAGTTCATTGATTTTATTACTGTTTACTTTCTTCGTAAAACCATTTTTCTTCTTTGGCATTATATTTGCTGTTAAATCTATTGAGTCAGCTAATTGACGAAGGAATAGAAATGGATCAACTACTTTATATCTCGATGACCGGCGCTAAGCAGAATATGCACTCGCTGGCGGTTCGTGGTAATAACTTAGCAAACGCTAATACTACCGGCTTTAAGGCCGACATAGAGAACGCGCGTTCAATGCAGGCATTTGGCCCCGGCATGCCGTCTCGAGTATTTGCGATGACTGAACGCCCAACTCAGAATTTTGGCGATGGCCTACTTAAAACCACCGGCCGAGATTTAGATGTTGCGATTAAAGGCGAGGGTTGGATTTCCGTTCAGGATAAAGATGGCCAAGAAGCCTTAACCCGAAATGGCAATTTTACCGTATCTGCTGCAGGGGTATTACAAACCATGCAGGGGCAGGCGGTATTGGGTGACCAAGGCGGGCCGATCATTATTCCTCTCCCCGTTGAAAAGCTAGAAATTAATGAAGATGGCACTATCGAAATTCGTCCTGAAGGGGCGCCTGCGGACGCCTTAGAAGAAGTTGGCCGAATTAAACTCAGTCGGCCTTTTGCAGCTGATTTGTCTAAAGGTAATGATGGTTTGTTTCGCTCAACTTCCGGTCAAGCTTATCAAGCTGACGCCACTGTTGAGCTGGTAAAAGGCGCGCTGGAAAGCAGTAACGTCAACCCAGTGCAAGAGATGACCCAAATGATCAGCATGCAGCGTCAATTTGAAATGCAAATCAAAATGATGAAAGCCGCTGAAGACAACGATAAAGCCACCAATAATCTGTTGCGATTAAGTTAGGAATAAGGAGCGTATTATGCATCCCGCGTTATGGATCAGTAAAACCGGCTTAGATGCCCAACAAACCAACGTATCGGTTATTTCTAACAACTTAGCCAATGCCAGTACGGTGGGTTATAAGAAAAGTCGAGCGGTATTTGAAGACTTACTTTATCAAACCATTAATCAACCCGGTGGGCGTTCTTCTCAGAATACCCGTATGCCGTCGGGCCTGATGATAGGGGCGGGTGCCAAGGTCGTTGCAACTCAGAAAAATCATGAGCAAGGCAATGTGCAAACCACCGATAACGCTTTTGATTTAATGATTGATGGGCGTGGCTTTTTTGAAGTGCTGATGCCTGATGGCACCACCGCTTACACTCGTAATGGCCAATTTGGGCTAAATGATGAAGGCACTATTGTTACCCCTGGTGCGGGGTACCCTTTGCAACCCGAAATTCAAGTACCGGAAGATGCGCAAAGCTTTACCGTGGGTGAAGACGGCGAAGTAAGTGTCCGCTTACCAGGACAAACCGATAGCCAAGTTATTGGTCAAATAACCATTACTGATTTTGTTAATCCATCGGGTTTAGAGCCTCGTGGTCAAAACCTCTACTTGGAGACAGGAGCCAGTGGTGCCCCACAAAATGGTATTGCTGCTGAAAATGGTTTAGGTGCGATTCGTCAAGGTTCGTTGGAAACCTCTAACGTCAATGTAACTGAAGAATTGGTTAACTTGATTGAAGCGCAGCGTGTTTACGAAATGAACTCTAAAGTGATTTCTACAGTAGACCAGATGTTGAATTTCGCAACGCAGCAACTGTAGATAAGACTTAGAGAGAGGGATGGCTCATGAATAAGCTATTAATAATTGCAAGCTGTTTGGCGATAGCAGGATGTTCTAGTGTGAATACTGCGGTGGTGCCAGATGACCCTGAATTTGCCCCAGTTTACCCAGAAGAAGTGCCAGTAGAAGCCAAAATTACCGGTTCTTTGTTTGCCGAGGATCAGGCAAACAACTTGTATTCTGATAAAAAAGCCCACCGAGTGGGTGACATTATTGTAGTGAACTTGGCTGAGCGAACCCAAGCCAGTAAATCGGCCAGTAATGATTTGGCGAAAAATAAGAGCTTTAATCTTGATCAAATCACTATCCCTGGTGGTGTTGCAACCATTGGTGGTAACCCTATTGAACTAGGCCTTGGTCAGAAAAGTGCTTTTGCTGGTGAAGCCGATGCGGCTCAAAGTAACAGTTTAAACGGCAATATTTCAGTGAATGTGGTTCGTGTATTGGCGAATGGCAACTTAATTATTAGCGGCGAGAAGTGGTTAATGTTGAATAACGGTAATGAGTATATTCGCCTTACCGGAATTATTCGCCCAGAAGACGTGTCTCCCGATAACACTATTACTTCATTGCGTATTGCCAATGCGCGGATCCAGTACGGTGGCACCGGGGATTTTGCCAATACTACCGAGCAGGGTTGGTTATCTAAATTCTTTAATGGCCCAGTTTGGCCTTTTTAAAGCCTAGCAGTGAGGAGTAGTGCCATGTTGAAGCGTAGCATTTTTGTATTGATTTTAGGTTTGTCTGTGATGGCGAATACTGCCAGTGCCGCGCGAGTAAAAGATGTGGCCAATGTTGCTGGTGTGCGTTCTAACCAATTAACTGGCTATGGTTTAGTGGTGGGCTTACCCGGCACCGGTGAAAAGAACAGTGATTTTGCTAAGCAGTCTTTTGCCACAATGTTACGCAACTTCGGTATTACCGTTCCTCCGGGCACTAACTTAAAAATCAAAAACGTGGCGCCAGTTGCGGTACATGCAGAGCTTCCCGCTTTTGTTAAACCTGGTCAAACAATTGACATCACGGTGTCGGCGATTGGTGAAGCGAAGAGTTTGCGAGGTGGCAGTTTGATCCAAACCTTTTTAAAAGGCGCCGATGGAGAAGTTTACGCTTTGGCACAAGGTAGCTTAGTGGTTGGTGGCTTTGGTGCCGAGGGAGCGGATGGCTCTAAGGTGATTTCTAATACCCCTACAGTGGGGCGCATTCCCAATGGCGCAATTGTTGAGCGCGCGGTACCTTCGCCGTTTATGAGTGGTGATACCATTACCTTTAATTTGAAGCGTTCTGACTTTACCACCGCTAAACGCTTAGCCGATACCATCAACAATTTAGTGGGTCCTAATACTGCTACGCCAATGGATGCTGCTTCGGTACAAGTGTTTGCTCCTAGAGACCCCGGTCAGCGGGTTGCTTATTTATCGACTTTGGAAAACTTGAGTTTTGAGCCAGCATCAGAATCGGCCAAGATTATTGTTAACTCACGAACCGGTACCATTGTGATTGGTAAAGATGTTCGGCTATTGCCTGCGGCTATTACCCACGGTGGTTTAACCGTGAAAATTTCAGAAACTCCGGTGATTTCTCAGCCTAACCCATTCTCAGATGGAGAGACGGTACAAACCACCGTGAGCACCATTGAAGCGACTCAAGAAGACTCTCGTATGTTTAATTTTGACCCGGGTGCGTCTTTGGATGATTTAGTTCGCGCGGTTAACCGAGTAGGTGTTGCACCGGGTGACTTAGTCTCTATTTTGGAAGCGTTGAAACAAGCTGGCGCAATCCAAGGCGAGTTATTGGTGATTTAACATGGCGATGGATGCAGTCAAGCAATCAGCAAATTATCATGACTTAGCCAGTTTGGATGAGTTGCGAAGTGCTGCGCAAAAAGATCCAGATAAAGCCTTAAAGCAGGTTGCTAGCCAATTTGAGTCTTTATTTATGCAAATGCTAATGAAGCAAATGCGTAAAAGTAATGCCTTGTTTGAGAGTGACTCACCCCTAAATAACCGCCATACCCAAACTTATCGTGACATGCATGACAACCAAATGGCTTTGGAATTGTCATCGTCAGGAGCCCTAGGTTTAGCCGATTTAATTGTGGCGCAGTTAAACCCTGCCGCTGCCAATGTAACACCGGCTTCGGTGCTACGAGGTGGGCAAAATATTGATTTACAAAAACGTTCTTCTCAGGCCGAGAGTGAAAATGGCAAGAATATTGCTATATCGACTAAGGTAACGGCTGATGAAAGCAAAACTTTAGCGAAAACATCTAAGTTGCCAGTTAGCCCTGAATTAGAGGCAAATATTGCGACAGAAAAACGGCAAAATTTTGCCTCTCCTGCTGCCTTTATTGAGACTATTTTACCGGTAGCTAAGAAGTGGGCAGCAGAGAAAGGTATCGAGCCTCTGGCGATTGTAGCGCAGGCGGCTTTGGAGTCGGGCTGGGGTAAAAAGGTTATCGCCAATCGAGATGGTTCTAGCAGTTACAATTTATTTGGCATTAAAGCAGACAGTCGCTGGCAAGGAGATAAGGCCGTGGTAAGCACTTTGGAATATCGAAATGGACAAGCCCGCCGAGAGCAGGCTGCGTTTCGTTCCTATTCTTCATTTGAGGAAAGTGTAAAAGATTACCTGTCTTTTGTTGAAGGGCCGCGTTATCAACAAGCCCTAGCGCAAGGTCATGATGCCAAGCAATATGCCAAAGAATTACAGGCGGCGGGTTATGCCACCGATCCGCAATATGCCAACAAAATTAGTCAAATTTTGGACAGTCAGCATTTCTCAACATTTCGTGATGAGCAGGTTGAAGGGGAGTAATAGCAAATGGCAATGAACGACCTATTAACCATTGGATCTTCCGGAATTGCTGCGCATCAACGTTTATTGATGACCACCGGTAATAACATTGCCAACGTTAATACACCGGGTTACAGCTTACAGCGAACCTTTTATACCGCAGATACCCTAGGTGGCTTGCGCGAAGGTTATACTGAGCGAGTACTCAATGGTTTCGCTCAAGCGCAAATGTTTCGTGATACTTCAACCTTAGCCAACCGCAATGCCTACTTGGAGTCGGTGAGTTATATCGATACCATTTTGAGTGATGATGCGCTGGCCTTAAGTAGCAAATTTGATGATACTTTTACTCAGTTGCACGCCACTACAGATAACCCTACTGCGCTATCAACTCGTGAATTGGCGCTTTCTCAATTCAATGCTTTAACCGATCGCTATCGTACCCTTAACGAACAGTATCAAATCCAAGAGAAAAATCTCAGTCAAGACATTACTGAAAAGGTGAATGAGGCGAATGCTTTAATTACCAATATTGCTGAAATCAACAAAGAGATTATCTCTGCTGGTGGTCTTAATCCCTTAGACGGTAAGGTGGCCACATTAGCTGACAAACGCGACCAGGCGATTAAAGAGTTGGCTGAGTTGGTTGATATCAATACCATTGATCAAGATGACGGCTCCACCTTGGTATTTATGCGCTCTGGCCAAGCCTTGGTTTTACAAGATGATAAGGCTATTTTGGCGGTGGCTGACGGTGACCCCGATACTACGCAGAAAGAAATGACCTTGTCCTTATCTGGCTCCGCCCGCATCATTGGGCGAGCAGATATTGGTTC
>NZ_JBNKPP010000129.1:0-45976 GCF_050295395.1 Agarivorans sp. | reverse complement strand
TTAGACGAAAATAACGACGCCATTGTTGTGGTACTTAATGCGACCAGTGAAGAGCAAACCTTTCCAATTGAAGGTGCCACAGGCTTTGAACTACATGAAGTTCAACTAACCTCAGTTGACGGTGTAGTTCAAGGCGCTAGCTTTGCAGATGGGAAATTCACCGTACCTGCACGCACTACTGCGGTATTTGTTCAAGCTCAAGGTGATGCTCAAGGTGCAGGTCTTCCAGTTGATTCTTCAAACAAAGACTTAAGTGCTATCCCTCCTCTAGGTGATACGCCAGTTTATGTTCGTGGAACAATGAATAATTGGGAAACTACAAATGAAGTCGAGTTTGCGGGCAACGGCAAATACTCAGTGAACATGACTCTTGATGCAGGGTTGCATAAGTTTAAAGTTTTCGATAGCTACAGTGGAGATCGTTGGTACGGAGCCGCAGAACCTTTAGTTACCTTAGGTGAAGCAAAAGAATTAGCTGATGGTTCTGATTTGGAACTAACCTTAGATGCTAAGTCAGTTGTAAGTATTGTAGTGGATTATTCAAATGTGAATGTTCCTATCCTAACAGTTACGGCTTCAGAAGTGGCTGGTTGTGAGTTACTGGAAGATAGCGCAGAAACAGGTCCATTAACGAGTCAACTGGCTGTTCGTGGTAGCCATTCTGGCTGGGGATGGTCTTCAGACTATGCGCTAACGTATAAAGGTAATAATACTTATCAAGTTGCACTTGGTGCTGGTGACTATGAGTTCAAACTCGCTGCGGATACCGATAACTGGGATCCACAAATGATTGCTTATAGTGGCGATGCGCGCGTTGAAAATTTGGTACTGAACGTTGATTATCAAGCTTGGGCTCGGGTAGGAAACAGTGCCATCAACGATCCAGGTAATAACAAAATCACTTTAGCGGGTGATAGCGTTCTTACACTTAATGTTGATGCCGACTTAGTGGATAACTCTGATAACGGTACAATATCATTGTGTGAGTTAGAACAATAATCACTTAATTTAAGTCTGACCATAAAAGCCAAGGCATGTTGCCTTGGCTTTTTTATTTAGTGTTATATTAAAAATGAAAGTATCTTGTTGTGCAGAAACTGCTAAGCGCAGCCTTTTTCACAAAACATTCTATTTTGAGCCTTTATCCCTATAAAAACACCATAAACCCTATTTTTATAAGTTTGTATAAAAATTGATAGACCTTCATTCATATCTCCTCTATAATCCGCGGAATTTGCCAAATTTTTATCGTATTGGGCTAAAGTTTAAGCTTTTAGTTCAATTTTGTCGTGTCGACAGTTCTTTGTTAGGAGGTTGCCTTGAGCAAATCAGCACTGCTGGTATTAGAAGACGGTACCGTGTTCCGTGGAACCGCAATCGGAGCCAATGGATCCGCCGTTGGAGAAGTGGTTTTCAATACTTCGATGACTGGATACCAAGAAATTTTAACTGACCCCTCATACGCTCGCCAAATTGTCACCCTCACTTACCCCCATATTGGAAATTACGGAACTACCCCAGAAGATGAAGAATCGAATGCTATCCACGCTTGTGGTTTGGTAATTCGTGATTTGCCTTTGATCGCCAGTAACTTCCGTAGTCAGCAAAGTTTAAGTGAATACTTAGAAGCGCGTAATGTTATCGGCATTGCCGACATTGATACACGTAAGTTGACTCGTATTCTTCGAGAAAAAGGGGCTCAAGCTGGCTGTATTGTGGCTGGTGATAACTTGGACGAAGCCCAAGCACTGGCTGATGCTAAAGCGTTTCCTGGTCTAAAAGGAATGGATTTAGCTAAAGAAGTGACTACCGCTGAGGTTTACCCTTGGGCGCAAGGGGCTTGGGATTTACAACAAGGTCTTCCTAGCGATAGCGAAGACAGCAAGTTCCATGTAGTGGCTTACGATTTTGGTGTTAAACGTAATATTTTACGTATGTTAGTGGACCGAGGCTGTCGCTTAACGGTGGTACCGGCGCAAACTTCTGCCGAGGATGTATTGGCACTTAATCCCGATGGTATTTTCTTGTCTAACGGACCGGGTGACCCAGAGCCTTGTGATTACGCTATTGCTGCAGTTAAGACCTTCCTCGATACTGATATTCCAGTGTTTGGTATTTGCTTAGGTCACCAAATTTTGGCTCTAGCAAGCGGCGCTAAAACCATCAAAATGAAGTTTGGCCACCACGGCGGTAACCACCCGGTGAAAGATATCAAGAACAACCGAGTGATGATCACCGCGCAAAACCATGGTTTTGCGGTTGATGAAAAAACCTTACCCGAAAATTTAACAATGACTCATTTCTCATTGTTTGATCAAAGCTTGCAAGGGATACATCGCACCGATAAACCCGCGTTCAGTTTCCAAGGTCATCCAGAGGCAAGTCCTGGTCCGCATGATGCGGCACCATTGTTTGACCACTTCATCGAATTAATTGAGCAGCGCCTTAACGGCCAAGCGTAGGTAGAGAGCAGCAGAACTTATGCCAAAACGTACTGATATAAAAAGCATTCTAATACTGGGCGCAGGCCCAATTGTCATTGGTCAAGCTTGTGAGTTTGACTACTCGGGTGCTCAGGCTTGTAAGGCCTTGCGAGAAGAAGGTTACCGAGTGATCTTGGTAAACTCTAACCCCGCCACCATTATGACCGACCCGGAAATGGCCGATGCCACCTACATCGAACCTATTCATTGGGAAGTGGTAGAACGCATCATTGAGAAAGAGCGCCCTGATGCGGTACTACCTACCATGGGTGGGCAAACAGCATTGAACTGTGCTTTGGAACTTGAAAGCAAAGGTATTCTTGAAAAGTACAATGTAGAGATGATTGGTGCGACAGCTGATGCCATTGATAAGGCAGAAGACCGTAATCGTTTTGACCAAGCCATGAAAAGCATTGGCCTGGCTTGTCCTGAGGCGGGTATTGCTCACTCTATGGATGAAGCCTATCAAGTACTAGATAAAGTTGGTTTCCCTTGTATTATTCGCCCTTCCTTTACAATGGGGGGAACAGGCGGTGGTATTGCTTATAACAAACAAGAGTTTGACGAGATCTGTGCCCGCGGTTTAGATCTTTCTCCTACCAGTGAGTTGCTAATTGATGAAAGCTTAATTGGTTGGAAAGAGTATGAAATGGAAGTGGTTCGCGATAAGAACGATAACTGTATTATCGTCTGTGCCATTGAAAACTTCGATCCAATGGGCGTTCATACCGGCGACTCTATTACCGTTGCTCCAGCGCAAACTTTGTCTGATAAAGAATATCAGATAATGCGAAACGCCTCTTTAGCGGTATTGCGTGAGATTGGTGTTGAAACCGGCGGTTCTAACGTTCAGTTTGGTATTTGTCCTAAAACTGGCCGCATGGTTATTATTGAAATGAACCCTCGGGTATCGCGTTCTTCGGCTTTAGCTTCAAAAGCGACGGGCTTCCCGATTGCTAAAATTGCGGCTAAATTGGCGGTTGGCTTTACTCTAGACGAGCTACAAAATGACATTACCGGTGGACAAACGCCCGCCTCTTTTGAGCCCTCTATCGACTATGTCGTTACTAAAATTCCACGTTTTAACTTCGAAAAATTTGCTGGTGCTAACGATCGCTTAACCACCCAGATGAAATCTGTAGGTGAGGTGATGGCAATTGGTCGTAACCAGCAAGAGTCTTTGCAAAAAGCACTGCGTGGCCTAGAAGTAGGTGTTGATGGTTTTGACCCTATTGTGGATCTAAACGCACCCGATGCAATGGAGATTATTCGCCACGAATTACAAAACGTAGGTTCTGAGCGAATTTGGTATATTGCCGATGCTTTCCGAGCCGGTTTGAGTGTTGATGATGTGTTTACTCTTACCAACATCGATCGTTGGTTCTTAGTGCAAATCGAAGACATTGTGCAGTGGGAACAGAAAGTTGCTAAAGATGGCGTGGGCAGCTTAGACGAAGTCACATTACGTAAATTGAAACGCAAAGGTTTCTCCGACGCTCGTTTGGCCAAGTTAACCGGCGTTTCAGAAAAAGAACTACGTAAACTGCGTCATCGCTTAGAGGTATTGCCGGTATACAAAAGGGTTGATACTTGTGCTGCTGAGTTTGCCACCGATACCGCCTACATGTACTCGACTTATGATGAAGAGTGTGAAGCTCAGCCTTCAGATAAGAAGAAAATCATGGTGTTAGGTGGTGGGCCAAACCGTATTGGACAGGGTATTGAGTTCGATTACTGTTGTGTTCATGCGGCCTTGGCCATGCGTGAAGACGGTTACGAAACCATTATGGTGAACTGTAACCCAGAAACCGTATCTACCGACTACGATACTTCAGACCGCTTATACTTTGAGCCAGTGACCCTAGAAGACGTATTAGAAATTGTACGCGTGGAGCAACCTACCGGGGTAATCGTTCAATACGGTGGTCAAACACCATTGAAATTGGCGCGTGAGTTAGAAGCGGCCGGCGTTCCTATTATTGGAACTTCGCCAGATGCGATTGACCGCGCTGAAGACCGCGAACGCTTCCAACTAGCGGTAGAGCGTTTGAAGTTAAAACAGCCCGAAAATGACACCGTGACCACCACTGAAGACGCGGTAATTGCAGCCGAGCGTATTGGTTACCCATTGGTGGTTCGTCCTTCCTATGTGCTGGGTGGGCGTGCCATGGAAATTGTGTATGACGAGCAAGATTTGCGTCGTTACTTTAATGAAGCCGTGAGCGTGTCTAATGACTCTCCGGTGTTATTAGATAGCTTCCTAAACGATGCTGTTGAAATTGACATCGATGCCATTTGTGATGGTAAGGATGTAGTGATTGGCGGCATTATGGAGCACATTGAACAAGCGGGTGTGCACTCTGGTGATTCAGCCTGTTCGTTACCTGCTTATACACTTAGCCCACAAGTTCAAGACAGAATGCGTGAGCAAGTTAAAGCCCTAGCGCTAGAGCTAGGTGTTGTGGGCCTAATGAATACTCAGTTTGCAGTGAAAGACGACGAGATTTACTTAATTGAAGTGAACCCTCGTGCAGCTCGTACCGTTCCGTTTGTATCTAAAGCTACCGGTGTACCCATTGCTAAGGTTGCTGCTCGGGTTATGGCTGGTATTTCATTAGCCGAACAGGGTATTACTAAAGAAGTCATCCCTCCTTTCTATTCAGTTAAGGAAGTGGTTCTGCCGTTCAATAAGTTCCACGGTGTAGACCCTATATTAGGCCCAGAAATGCGCTCTACCGGTGAGGTTATGGGGGTAGGGGATAGTTTTGCTGAAGCCTACGCTAAAGCTGAATTGGGCATTGGTAACGATGGTCCTAAGAGCGGTCGAGTACTCTTGTCGGTTCGTAATTCAGACAAGAAACGGGTGGCAGAGCTGGCGGCTAAGTTGCTTGAGCTAGGTTACCAGTTGGATGCCACTCATGGTACAGCCGTAGCCTTGGGCGAAGCGGGTATTAACCCTCGCCTAGTGAACAAGGTGCATGAAGGTCGTCCACATATTCTTGACCGTTTAAAAAATGGCGAATACAGCTATGTGATTAACACTACCGAAGGGCGTCAATCAATTGAAGATTCTCGTCAACTACGTCGTGAAGCACTAGTGCAAAAGGTAAATTATACTACTACCTTGAATGGCGCTTTTGCTACGTGTCAGGCACACAATGCCGATGACCGTGGTACTGTGACTTCGGTTCAAGAACTACATAAACGTATTGTTTAGTCGTTCTATATTGGAAGTGGCAATGTGGTGAAGATCTTCACCACAGCTTAAAATAGCGGTACACTGCAACTATTAGTACCAGTAAATTTGGCTGTCTTAGACAGCCAAATTTTTTTCTATTTGTTAATTTGTTGAGTTAAAAACTATGAAACCAGTTCCTATGACGGTGCGTGGCGAAACCCAATTGCGTAAAGAATTAGATCATTTAAAAAATGTTCGGCGACCTAAGATTATCGAGGATATCGCAGTTGCTCGTGAGCACGGAGACCTGAAAGAAAATGCTGAATATCATGCTGCCCGCGAGCAACAAGCTTTTTGTGAAGGCCGGATCCAGGATATCGAGTCTAAACTGAGCAATGTTCAGGTGATTGATGTGACAAAGATGGCTAACAATGGCAAAGTTATTTTTGGTTCTACGGTGACCTTATTGAATCTAGTTACCGATAAAGAAGTGACTTATTGTATTGTTGGGGATGATGAAGCTGACATTAAGCAAAACCGCATTTCAGTTAATTCTCCTATCGCCAGAGGCTTAATCGGCAAACAAGTTGAAGATGAAGTTATGGTGGTCACCCCTGGTGGTGAAGTTGAATACGAAATCATTAATGTTGAATATATCTAAGCAAAAATTATAAAAAAACGCAGCCTAGGCTGCGTTTTTTTATTTGGAGGTGGCTGTTGTTAGCTGTGGATTTCTCAAAATATGACGCGTTAATTTTTGATATGGACGGAACCTTAGTGGATTCTATGCCTGCTCATTTGGCTGCTTGGGAGCAGGCTTTAGCTAATCAACAATTGCCGGTACATATTGACTTTGTGGCGCAACGCGGGGGAATGCCAACCCTGAAAATCGCTGAACAATATCAGCAGTATTATAAGGTAAACATCGACAAGGCACTTTTACTCAAAGATAAGCGGGCGGGGTTTGATGCGTTGTGGCATAAGGTTGAACGAATTCCTGCCAGTTGCCAGCTTCTACAAGAGTTTGCTAATAGTAAAAAGTTGGGTTTAGGTACCGGGGCCGAGCGAGTTAATATGCAACGGATTACCGAAAATTTGGATTTAGTGAGTCCCTTTCAAGCGATGGTTTGTGCCGATGATGTGGCTGCGCATAAACCGGAACCAGATACTTTTTTAGAGGTGGCTAAACGCTTAGCGGTTGAGCCGCAACGTTGTTTGGTTTTTGAAGATACACCTTTTGGTATTCAGGCGGGTCATAATGCCGGAATGGATTGTGTGCTGGTTAAGGATTTCCAATTGGCTGAGTTTCTACCTTTGCCCTAGCAGCTTCTATAACTGGTTTAAGCTTGAAGGAGCAGTTGTTACTTAGGCTAAATGATTGTTTGCCTAAGCGTGATTTGTTATAGTACACAAATTCGCCAGGGAGCGGTTGTTGTTTAACTGTTTTTAAGGTGAATCTAGGTCCATGCAAATCACGTCTAGCTCCAATTCTACTTATCAAACGTCAAGTTTTTCCAAGGTGGTTACTGAGTCAATCTCTAAGCCGAGTCTTGGTGATGTTGTCGATAAAATAAAAGAAGAATATCAGCAGCTTACGCCTGAGCAGCAACGTAATGCCCAACTCTATCTCAATGCAGAAGTAAGTCACTACCAACAAAAGCAACAGGCCGAAACCAGCGCAAAACGTAATCTAGTATTAGGCGTATCCGCGACTCATCATCAGCAGAAATTATTGGATGCTTATTATACTGGGCTTAGCGGCAAACAAGATAATAGGCAAAAAAATAGCCAAGCGCTTAGCTACAACACCTTGGAAGGGATTAACGATAATTTACAGCAACAAAAGCGGGTTGATCAAAAACTTGCTTTAGCTCAGTTGTACCTTAAGTATGGGGAGTCAACAGCAGATTCTAAGCCAGAGCCTCATCAAGGCATTAACCTTGAAGCATAGCGTCAAAAAAAGCGGCCAAGGCCGCTCATTTTATTTTCGAGGTAACTCGATTTTTTGCTCTTCACTGGGACGGTAGATGACCAAAATATGGCCAATTACCTGAACTTTTACCGCATTCACTTTACTGACGATGGTGTCGGCAATCAGTTGCTTCATTTCTCTATCATCAGTAGCTATTTTTACTTTAATTAACTCGTGATGGGCTAAGGCTAGTTCAATTTCTGCCAAGATCCCTTCGGTCAGCCCATTAGAGCCAAGCATTACCACTGGCTTTAGATTATGAGCCAAGGATTTCAGGTGCTGTTTTTGTTTGTTGGTCAGTTGCATGAAACTTTCTGCTTACTCGGGGTTGAAAAAGCCATATTCTAGCGCCATCTAAAGACTAATACTATTTTATAATCATTATACCGTGTGGTTTTGTAACTGTAGTGGATCCTATTTGTGACTAATAAAAAACATACTGCTAGCTCTAAACGCTGGTTAACCGAACATTTTGACGACCACTATGTACAGAAAGCGCAGAAGTTGGGTTTACGTTCGCGAGCGGTGTTTAAAATCGAAGAAATTCAGAATAAAGATAAATTGCTTAAACCCGGTATGACGGTGGTTGATTTGGGAGCCGCTCCCGGTGGTTGGTCCCAATATTGTGTTGAGCAAGTGGGTTTAGATGGGCATGTGATTGCTTGTGATATTTTACCCATGGACCCCATCGCAGGCGTTGATTTTTTATGTGGTGACTTTCGTGAAGAGGCGGTGCTTAATGCCTTGCTAGAGCGGGTTGGCGAGAGCAAGGTGGATGTGGTGTTGTCAGACATGGCGCCTAACATGAGCGGTAACAATAATGTGGATCAGTCACGCGCCATGTATCTAGTTGAACTAGCCTTAGATATGTGTAGAGAAGTATTAGCCCCTAAAGGTAGCTTCGTGGTTAAGGTTTTCCAAGGCGAGGGCTTTGATCAATATCTGCAGCAAGTACGTTCTATGTTTACGATTGTAAAAACTCGTAAGCCTGATTCCTCTCGTGCGCGATCGAGAGAAGTCTATATAGTAGCTAGCGGCTTTAAACTATAGTACGCTAGCATGTAATTTTTATTAAAAAGTAACCGGTGAGGTTTTCGTCTTGAGTGACATGGCAAAAAATCTAATTCTGTGGCTGGTCATAGCTGTAGTGTTAATGTCTGTATTTCAGAGCTTTAATACTGATACTACCAGTGGGCGGCAAATGGATTACTCTTCCTTTGTTAAGGAAGTTAATCAAGAGCAGATTCGAGAAGTGGTCATTAGTGGCCAAGAAATTAATGGTATTAAACGCACTGGTGAAAAATTTAGTACAACCATTCCGTTGCATGATAGAGATCTGATGAATGATCTGCTTAACCACAACGTTAAAGTATTGGGTAAAAAACCAGAAGAACAAGGTTTATTAACTTCTATTTTCATCTCTTGGTTCCCAATGTTATTGCTGATCGGCGTATGGATTTTCTTTATGCGTCAGATGCAAGGCGGTGGCGGTAAAGGTGCCATGTCGTTTGGTAAGAGCAAAGCTCGCTTAATGAGCGAAGACCAGATTAAAACGACGTTTGCTGACGTTGCTGGTTGTGATGAAGCAAAAGAAGAAGTGGCTGAGTTAGTGGATTATTTACGAGATCCCACTAAGTTCCAAAAACTGGGTGGTAAAATCCCTACTGGCGTATTAATGGTAGGCCCTCCTGGTACGGGTAAAACTTTGTTAGCTAAGGCGATTGCTGGTGAAGCAAAAGTGCCGTTTTTCACTATTTCAGGTTCTGACTTTGTGGAAATGTTCGTGGGTGTTGGTGCTTCACGGGTTCGTGACATGTTTGAGCAGGCGAAAAAGTCAGCTCCATGTATCATCTTCATCGATGAGATTGATGCGGTAGGCCGCCAGCGTGGCGCAGGTCTTGGCGGTGGGCACGATGAACGTGAGCAAACCTTGAACCAAATGTTGGTTGAAATGGATGGTTTCGAAGGTAATGAAGGCATTATTGTTATTGCTGCGACTAACCGACCAGACGTATTAGACCCTGCTTTATTGCGTCCAGGCCGTTTCGATCGTCAAGTCACTGTTGGCTTACCGGATATTCGTGGTCGTGAGCAAATTCTAAAGGTTCACATGCGTAAGGTACCTTTAGGAGACGATGTTAACCCAGCTGTGATTGCTCGTGGTACACCGGGCTTCTCTGGCGCTGATTTGGCTAACTTGGTTAACGAGGCGGCTTTATTTGCTGCGCGCGGAAGCAAGCGCACTGTGTCTATGGATGAGTTCGAAAAAGCCAAAGACAAAATCATGATGGGCGCCGAGCGCAAGTCCATGGTGATGACCGAAAGTGAGAAGGAAATGACTGCTTATCACGAAGCGGGACATGCGATTGTTGGCCGCCTGGTACCTGAACACGATCCGGTTTATAAGGTGAGTATTATTCCTCGTGGACGTGCGCTTGGGGTAACCATGTATTTACCTGAGCAAGATCGGGTTAGTCACAGCAAACAACATTTAGAAAGTATGATTTCCAGCCTTTATGGTGGGCGCTTAGCTGAAGCAATTATTTATGGCGATGAGAAGGTCTCAACCGGTGCGAGCAATGATATTGAGCGTGCTACTGAAATTGCCCGTAAAATGGTAACTCAGTGGGGTCTATCTGAATCTATGGGGCCACTACTGTATGCTGACGAAGAAGGCGAAGTTTTCTTAGGCCGAACTGCCGCGAAAACTAAGCATATGTCAGACGATACGGCTAAAGCTATTGATGTTGAAATTCGTTCTGTGATTGACCGTAACTATCAGCGTGCTGAAAGATTGCTTAAAGAAAACATCGATATTCTTCACTCGATGAAAGACGCGTTAATGAAGTACGAGACCATTGATGCTAAGCAAATTGATGATTTAATGGAGCGAAAAACTCCTCGTCCGCCTGCTGATTGGGATGACTCTAACTCAACTCCTCCAGTTGATTCAGGAAAAAAACTTGAAGAAGATAGTGAGCCTACAGCGAGTCAACCTAAGAACATGGGTGAAGACCCAGCACAGTAACCCACAGTAATGATTGAGCCCTGTAAGTCACTTGCAGGGCTTTTTTTTTATAAGTAATAGATATGACTATTTCATTTAATATTGGTAGCCAGCACTTCCAGCGCCCTGTGATTATGGGCATTTTAAACTTAACTCCTGATTCATTTTCCGATGGGGGAAGTTATCTGACGCCACAACAAGCTTTGCTTCGCGTCGAGCAAATGCTCGAGCAGGGAGCCGATATTATTGATGTGGGCGGTGAGTCTACTCGCCCCGGGGCGGCCGATGTTTCAGTTGAAGAAGAATTGGCTCGTACTGTGGATGTTGTGGCTGAAATCAAAAAACGTTTTTCTTGCTTAGTCTCGATAGATACTAGTAAGCCCGAGGTGATGAAACAGACGGTTGCTGCTGGGGCTGACATTATTAATGATGTTTGCGCATTAGAGCGACCGGGCGCGCTGCAAGTTGCGGCTGAGTGTCAGGTGCCCGTTTGCATTATGCATATGCAGGGCAAACCTCGCAGTATGCAAGTAAATCCTCACTATGAGGATGTGCTTGCCGAGGTGATGGCTTATCTAAAACAACGAGTTGAGAGCTGTGTAGCAGCAGGAATTAAACGGGACAATATAATAGTTGACCCTGGTTTTGGTTTTGGTAAAACTTTGGACCACAATTTTCAGTTGTTGGCCCACTTAAGTGAGTTTCATCAGCTGGGTTTGCCTATTCTTGCTGGGATGTCTCGTAAAAGTATGTTCGGCAAATTGTTAGATAAAAAACCAGCAGAGTTAATGGCGGCGAGCATCGCCGGGGCGTTGATTGCTGCGCAGCAAGGAGCACATGTCTTTCGTGTGCATGACGTAGCAGCCACCGCCGATGCTTTACGGATCCATTCAAAAGTACAGATGAGTAAATAATGACAAGACGATATTTTGGCACCGATGGTGTGCGTGGAAGGGTGGGTGAGTACCCTATTACTCCTGAGTTTGCATTAAAGCTAGGATGGGCAGCAGGCAAAGTCTTGTCGAGCAGCGGTACCCGTAAGGTGTTAATTGGTAAAGATACGCGGATCTCTGGTTATATGCTGGAATCTGCTCTAGAAGCGGGGCTGTCAGCTGCAGGGGTTCAGGCCAGTTTTGTGGGGCCAATGCCAACGCCTGCCGTGGCATATTTAACCCGAACTTTTCGCGCCGAAGCCGGAATTGTGATTAGCGCTTCGCATAATCCTTATTACGATAATGGCATTAAGTTTTTCTCGGCTTTTGGTACCAAGTTACCCGATGAGCTGGAATTAGCCATCGAAGCTCAACTTGACCAAGCAATGACTTGTGTAGAGTCGGCTGCATTAGGTAAGGCTCGTCGAATTGAAGATGCTGCTGGGCGTTATATTGAGTTCTGTAAAAGCACTTTCCCTAACAAGTTTAGTTTAGCGGGACTGAAAATTGTGGTGGATTGTGCGCATGGTGCCACTTACCACATCGCCCCCAAAGTGTTTGCTGAACTAGGTGCTGAAGTGATTGCTATTGGTAATCAGCCAGATGGTTTAAATATCAACGCAAAATGTGGTGCCACCGATACCGCCTTACTTGCTGAGACGGTGTTAGAACATCAAGCCGACCTTGGTATTGCCCTCGATGGTGATGGTGATCGCGTGATGATGATCGATCAACATGGTGTTCAAGTTGACGGTGATGAAATCCTGTATATTTTGGCCAAGGATGCTAAACGCAATAATCACCTTAGCGGAGGGGTTGTCGGCACCTTAATGAGTAATCTCGCTCTGGAACAGGCTTTTGCCGCGATGGATATTCCATTTGTTCGTGCTAAGGTAGGAGACCGCTACGTAATGGAGCAGTTGGTTGAAAACGCTTGGACTTACGGCGGCGAAAACTCTGGCCATATTATCTGTTTAGGACATACCACCACGGGTGACGGCATTGTGGCCGCACTGCAGGTATTAGCTGCCATGCTGGCCCAAAAACAAAGCCTACGAGGTTTATTGAAAGATTTAACCTTGTATCCTCAACTATTAGTTAATGTTCGGTTTAAAGGCGATTCCGACCCTTTAAATAGCGAATTGGTCAAGCAAGCACAAGCCAAAGCTGAGAGTAAACTGGGGGATTCAGGGCGAGTTCTGCTAAGAAAATCTGGAACTGAACCTTTATTACGGGTCATGGTAGAGGGCGCAGATTCAGCCTTGGTTGAGCAGTGTGCTAACGATATCGCAGAGGCAGTTCGGGCTGCTTGTGATTAAAGCGAACAATAATTAAACGGTTGAACACTAGACAAAAGATTTTTTAAGCTGGTGCTTGTATTAGAGGCAGAGGTTCGTTAATATTCGCCCGCTTTGGTGACTAGTGCTTCACTAATTGACGGTCGGAAATAAGACCGACCCACACTTAGGTGAAAAAGAATGTACGAAATTTTATTAGTAGTTTATTTAATAGTAGCGTTGGCTTTAATTGGATTAGTTTTAATTCAACAAGGCAAGGGCGCTGATATGGGCGCTTCATTCGGTTCTGGCGCATCAAACACGGTATTTGGTTCTTCAGGATCAGGCAACTTCCTGACTCGTTCAACCGCTATCTGCGCAACTTTGTTTATTGTTATCAGCTTGATTTTGGGTAACCTTTCAACCCAACAACATCAGCAAGTTGATGAGTGGAGTGATTTGTCACAGCCCGTAGTTGAGCAAACTCTGGGTGATGTACCAGCATCTCCTGCTAGCTCAGCTAGCGACGTACCAAACTAGTTAACTGACTAGAATTAGCCGAGGTGGTGGAATTGGTAGACACGCTATCTTGAGGGGGTAGTGTCCTATGGACGTGCGGGTTCAAGTCCCGCTCTCGGCACCAACTAAATCCAGTGAAATCTGGTAGCATTTAAGAGCTCGCACCGTTCTAGGTTAGCGGGCTTTTTTGTATTTTAGTTCGCTCAAGCCCTCCTATCATTACTTAATATTACTAGTGCCGCCCTAAGTCTCATTAAAAAATCAGCTTCAGAATGAATTAGTTTGCTTGGGAATCAAGCTTGTTACTTGTTAGGGCGTTTGTTGGTCGAATTAGGCTTCTACAGGTCATCGGCAGTCAAGTTTAAGGTGATGCCTCTATTGTTTAATTAATAGGGCTTGTTTGATTGACTCGTGCAACTTGGTTTCGTTCAAGGTATTTTTGTAGATCTTCCCGTCTTCATGATGAGCTTAACTTTGTTTACTGGTGCGGCAATTCGATTGATATTTGCTAATGTATTGTGACTCACAAACTGAATGCTTGCTCTTTTTTTGCACAAATGCCATTGGGTTGAAAGTAGGGAGGCAGTGAGCCGCTTGGTGCTCTAGCGCTAAGGGGAATTAAATATCAGTGCGAAATAACCGGTTTAGTGGCGTCGCTTACTTTATTTTTTGGTCATTTACTTGAATGATGCGCGGTCTTTAAGGGCTTAATTTATCGTTGGATGAAGGCTGGTCATGTTTCGATATTATTCTTGCTCTAGTGATTGATTGAATGGGTGAATCGGTTCTCTATTTTCCAGCTAACGCTGAGTAGCTGTGTTTTGTATAGACCTAATTCTTCAGAATTCCTGAAAACAAACTTGCTTGAGCACAAATCAATAGTCATTTTATCCAGATTTAACTTTAAATGCTGGCTAGTATTTTCAAGTTGCAACAGGTAGAATACCGCGCAGTAATTGGGATGTATAAATTGCTGTGATATTGAATTATTGCTGGGAAGGTGATGTAATTTACCTCGATGGCATTGATTTTTTATCAATAAAAACAGTTTAACTTAGCCATAATTCAAGTCGCATTCTTACCCATAGTTATTTTTGCATCCTGTCAGAGTGATTGTTATAATCCTCGGCATTCGGACGCGGGATGGAGCAGTCTGGTAGCTCGTCGGGCTCATAACCCGAAGGTCGTCGGTTCAAATCCGGCTCCCGCAACCAACTATCAAATACTTAATGAGTATTCGATAGTGTTAAAGGCTCAGAAATTTTAAAGCCCCGCTTCACCGGGGCTTTTTGTTATTTTCGCGCCGCACCACCTTAGGTGCTAGAACTGGGCTTTACGCCCTTTTTTTGTTTCTGGAGGGGAACCTTGGCAACTGTAGAACAACGATTAACTGAAATGCTGACACCTGCCGTAGAAGCGTTGGGTTTCGAGTTATTAGGAATCGAATATGTGAGTGCTGGTAAGCACTCCGTGGTGCGTCTTTATATCGATCATGAAGACGGCATCAATGTAGATAACTGTGCAGACGTTAGTCGGCAAGCCAGTGCTATTTTGGATGTTGAAGATCCAATCAGTACTGAATATAACCTCGAGGTTTCTTCTCCGGGTTTAGAACGCCCTCTTTTTAAAGCGGAACATTATCAGCGTTTTATTGGTGAGATAGCCTTTGTACAGGTGCGTATGCCAGTGAATAATCGCCGTAAATGGCAGGGTGAAATTATAGCTGTTGAAGACGACACACTCGTTTTAGCAGTAGATCAAGAACAATATAGGATCGCGCTGGGTAACGTTCAGAAAGCGCATCTAGTTCCCCAGTTTGACTAAAGAGGGTCAGGAATGAACAAAGAAGTCTTGTTGGTTGTTGATGCGGTATCAAATGAAAAAGCATTGCCGCGTGAAAAAATCTTTGAAGCAATGGAAATTGCTTTAGCAACTGCGACTAAGAAAAAATACGAAGGCGATATTGAAGTACGTGTCGATATCGATCGTAAAGACGGTAGTTTTGAAACGTTTCGCCGCTGGAAAGTGGTAGAAAACCAAGAAGCTATCGAAAACCCTTACCGCGAAATCAC
Organism: Agarivorans sp.; assembly: GCF_050295395.1. Taxonomy (NCBI): domain Bacteria; kingdom Pseudomonadati; phylum Pseudomonadota; class Gammaproteobacteria; order Alteromonadales; family Alteromonadaceae; genus Agarivorans; species Agarivorans sp. The sequence continues at coordinate 30,536 of NZ_JBNKPP010000129.1, read as the reverse complement.
TTTAGAAGCCGCTCAGTTTGAAGAGCCAAACATTGAGCTTGGTGACTATGTAGAAGAGCAAATTGAGTCGGTGATTTTTGACCGAATTACCACTCAAACCGCTAAGCAAGTGATCGTGCAAAAGGTAAGAGAAGCTGAGCGGGCTCAAGTTGTTGAGCAATACCTTGACCAAGTAAACGAATTGGTTACCGGTGTTGTTAAGAAAGTGAGCCGTGAAAATATCATCGTTGATTTAGGTAATAACGCTGAAGCGGTTATTCACCGTGAAGAGTCACTTCCACGTGAAGCTTTCCGTCCTGGCGACCGAGTTCGTGGCCTATTGTACGAAGTTAAACCTGAAGCGCGCGGCGCTCAATTGTTTATGAGCCGTACACGTCCAGAAATGCTGATTGAACTATTCCGCATTGAAGTGCCAGAAATTGCCGAAGAGATGATCGACCTTAAGGCCGCCGCTCGTGATCCTGGCTCTCGCGCTAAAATTGCCGTGAAGAGTAACGACCGCCGAATTGACCCAGTGGGTGCTTGTGTAGGCATGCGTGGCGCACGGGTTCAAGCTGTATCTGGTGAGTTAGATAACGAGCGTGTTGATATTGTATTATGGGACGATAACCCAGCTCAGTTTGCAATTAACGCTATGGCGCCAGCCGAAGTGGCATCGATTGTAGTGGATGAAGATAGCCACTCCATGGATATCGCCGTTGAAGCAGATAATTTGGCGCAGGCTATTGGCCGTAATGGTCAGAACGTACGCTTAGCTTCACAACTTACCGGTTGGGAGCTAAATGTGATGACGGTTGAGGATGCCAATAAGAAGCATCAGGCTGAAGCACAGAAAGCTATCGATACCTTTGTTCAATATCTTGATATTGATGAAGAGTTTTCGACGGTATTGGCAGAAGAAGGTTTCACAACGCTTGAAGAAATCGCCTACGTTCCAGTTAACGAGTTACTAAGTATTGAAGGCTTAGACGAAGACATCGTTAATGAATTACGTGAGCGTGCTAAGGCCGCCTTGGTGACAGAAGCACTCGCTAAAGAAGAATCTTTAGACAATGCCGAGCCAAGCGAAGAGCTACTTGCTCTGGAAGGCATGGAGCGTCATTTGGCCTTTGTATTAGCCAGTAAAGGAATTGTTACCTTAGAAGACCTTGCGGAACAAGGTATAGATGATTTAGAAGAGATCGAAGAATTGTCGGATGAAAAAGCCGGCGAATTGATTATGGCCGCCAGACAGATTTGCTGGTTCGGCGACGAAGAATAAGGTCGACGGAGGATATTAGCCGATGACAGAAGTTTCAATACAACAACTCGCGACCGACGTGGGAACCAGCGAAGACAAACTGATCCAACAGTTTGCCGATGCTGGGATTAATAAAACACTAACCGATAAAGTGAACGAAGAAGAGAAAGCCAAGCTTCTTGAGCACTTGAAGTCACAGCATGGCGAACAAGCTTCGCCGAGCCGTATGACCTTAAAACGCACCACCAAAAGCACCTTAAGTGTTTCTGGTAGCGGCGGTAAGTCTCGCGCAGTTCAAGTGGAAGTTCGCAAGAAGCGTACTTACGTAAAACGTAGCGCAGTTGAAGAACAAGCTAAACAAGAAGCGGAAGAAAAAGCGCGTCTTGAAGCGGAAGAAAAAGCGCGCCTTGAGGCTGAAGCAGCTAAACAAGCGGCTGAAGAAAAGGCAAAACGTGAAGCCGAAGAAAAAGCTAAACGTGAAGCTGAAGAAAAAGCCAAGCGTGAGCAAAAAGCGGCAGCAGCGAAAGTGAAAGAAACCGCTCAACCAGCAGAAGATAAAACTCCGGCGCAGCTAGAGGCTGAAAGAGAAGCAGCCGAAATCTTACGTAAGAAAGAAGAAGCTGCGATTGCCAAAGCCGAAGCCGAAGCCGAGCGTAAAGCCGAAGAAGCGAAAAAACTGGCTATCGAAAATGCTGCTCGTTGGGCTGAAGAAGAGAAATTGCGTAAAAAACGCGAAGAATCTGCAGATTACCATACGACGACTTCTACTTATGCGCGTGCTGCTGAAGATGAGCAAGAGCAAAAAGCAGAAGCGCCTCGCCGTAAAAAGCGTAATAAGCCCAAGCAGAACGAAGACAACAACTTTGGTGGCCGTCGTGGTAGCCGTAAAGCGAACAAACGACAAGTGGCCACCCCTACCACTATGCAGCACGGATTTAACAAACCTGCTCAGCCGGTAGAGCGTGAAGTACGTATTGGTGAAACCATTTCGGTCGGTGAACTGGCTAATAAAATGGCAGTAAAAGCCACCGAAGTGATTAAAACGATGATGAAAATGGGCGCGATGGCGACCATTAACCAAGTTATCGACCAAGAAACAGCCACCTTAGTTGCTGAAGAATTGGGTCATAAAGTCATTCTAGTTAAAGAGAATGCACTTGAAGAGCAAGTGATGCAGGAAGCCGAGTCTACCGGTGAGCAAACTACTCGTGCTCCGGTGGTAACTATTATGGGTCACGTTGACCATGGTAAAACTTCGCTACTTGATTTCATTCGCCGAGCTAAGGTGGCCGACGGTGAAGCCGGCGGTATTACTCAGCATATTGGTGCATATCACGTTGAAACCAACGGTAATATGATTACCTTCTTGGATACGCCTGGACACGCCGCGTTTACCTCTATGCGTGCTCGTGGTGCCAAAGCGACTGATATCGTGGTGTTGGTGGTGGCTGCCGATGACGGTGTAATGCCTCAGACTATCGAAGCGATTCAGCATGCTCGTGCAGCCGGTGTGCCTTTGGTCGTGGCGGTGAACAAGATCGATAAAGAAGCAGCCGATCCAGATCGCGTTAAAAATGAATTAGCCCAGCATGAAGTTATCCCTGAAGATTGGGGTGGCGACGTACAGTTTGTTCATGTATCTGCGAAAAGCGGTGAAGGTATTGATGATTTGTTAGAAGCTATTATTCTGCAATCTGACGTACTTGAACTTACCGCTAGTCATGCTGGCGCAGCTTCGGGCGTAGTGATCGAGTCTCGCCTAGATAAAGGACGCGGGCCAATTGCCTCTATTTTGGTACAGCATGGTCAGCTGAAGCGCGGCGATATCATTCTTTGTGGTTTAGAGTACGGTCGTATCCGTGCAATGAAAGATGAGAATGGTAAAGACATCGAAACCGCTGGCCCATCAATTCCTGTAGAGATCCTCGGTCTGTCGGGTGTGCCTCAAGCTGGTGATGAAGCCACCGTTGTTCGCGACGAGAAAAAAGCGCGCGAAGTGGCCTTGTATCGTCAAGGTAAATTCCGTGACGTTAAATTGGCTCGCCAGCAGAAATCGAAACTGGAAAACATGTTTGCAAACATGGCTGAAGGTGAGGTTCAAGAACTAAATATTGTACTGAAATCTGATGTACAAGGTTCTTTGGAGGCGATTGCCGATTCATTAACCAAGCTGTCTACCGATGAAGTGAAGGTAAACATTATTGGTCGTGGCGTAGGTGGTATTACCGAAACCGACGCTACCTTGGCTGCGGCATCTAACGCCATTGTGCTGGGCTTTAACGTTCGTGCGGATGCTTCTGCTCGACGCATCATCGAATCTGAAAGTGTCGATCTACACTACTACAGTGTGATTTACGACTTAATCGATGAAGTGAAAAGCGCCATGACCGGCTTGTTGGCTCCAGAGTTTAAACAGCAAATTATGGGTCTAGCCGAAGTTCGTGATGTGTTTAAGTCTCCTAAACTTGGCGCTATCGCGGGTTGTATGGTACTTGAAGGTCAAGTTAAGCGTTCTAATCCTATTCGTGTATTACGTGATAACGTGGTTATTTATGAAGGCGAGCTTGAATCACTTCGCCGCTTTAAAGATGACGTTAACGAAGTACGTAATGGTATGGAATGTGGTATCGGCGTGAAGAACTATAATGATGTTCGTGCTGGTGACCAAATCGAAGTATTTGAGATTGTTGAAGTAAAACGTAGTTTGTAAGCGTGGTGCTGAGTAATCTTTAAGATGGGGGCATGCGCCCCCATTTGTGTTTTCAATACTCCTTTGGGAGTGGTATCAGGAGAAGTGTGATGCCTAGAGAATTTAGCCGCCCAGACAGGGTTGCCCAACAAATACAAAAAGAAGTCGCGGTAATATTACAGCGCGAAGTGCGTGACTCTCGTTTGGGATTAGTGACCGTATCAGCCGTTGAAGTTACCCGAGATCTAGCCTATGCCAAAATCTTTGTTACTTTTTTAGATGATAGTGATGAAGCAGTAAAAGCTAGCCTAGAAGCCTTAGAAGAGCATGTCGGTTATGTGCGTCACTTGTTGGCTAAGGCTATGCGTTTGCGTGCTGTACCAGAGTTGCGCTTTCAATACGACGGCTCGCTACGTGAAGGCTTACGTATGACTGAGCTTGCGAGCCAAGCCGTGAAGGATGATCAGCGTAAAGCTGAGCAATCTGGACGTAAGATAGATAATCTTGAGCAAGAGGGCGAGTAATGGGACAAGGCCGCAAAAAAAAGGGCCGTGCTATTGATGGCATCCTGCTGCTGAATAAGCCAACCGGTGTATCTTCTAATGGTATTTTGCAACGCGTTAAGCGAATTTATTTTGCGCAAAAAGCCGGACATACCGGGGCCTTAGATCCTTTGGCCACTGGTATGCTGCCAATTTGTTTAGGTGAAGCCACCAAGTTTTCACAATTTTTGTTGGATTCGGATAAACGCTATCAGGTTACCGCGCAACTCGGGGTACGTACCAATACCTCTGATTCTGATGGTGAAATCGTAGAGCAGCGTGAAGTGCGTGTTAGTGCCGAAGATATTGAAGCTGCTTTGGATGCCTTTCGTGGTCCAATTAATCAGGTGCCTTCGATGTTTTCAGCGCTAAAGCATCAAGGGAAACCTTTATATGCTTATGCTCGTGAGGGCATTACCATAGAGCGAGAAGCTCGGCCGATTACCGTTTATGAGAATAATTTTATTTCTCTGGAAGGCGATATGCTGACGTTAGATGTGCATTGCAGCAAAGGCACCTATATACGCACCATTATCGATGATCTTGGTGAAGCACTAGGTTGCGGCGCTCATGTGGTGAAATTGCACCGCTCACAGGTAGCCACTTACCCTAGTGAACGTATGGTAAGCCTAGAGCAACTTGAAGCCTTATTGGAACAAGCGCAGCAGCAAGAGCTTGCTCCTAAAGAGTTATTAGATCCTCTGTTATTACCCATGGATACCGCGGTTGCGCATTTAAATGAGGTGAATATCCCGCAAGCTTTGGGGGATTATTTGCTACATGGTCAGCCGCTACAAATTGCAGGCGCGCCCTTGGATGAAGTGTTCCGATTGACCATAGGTGAGCAGCGCCATTTCGTCGGGATAGGCCAAGTTAACGATGATGGTTTAGTCGCCCCCAAGCGTTTGATTCAAAGTAACGATAGTTAAGTTACTTACTTGCATGTACTGGGTACGCGCTATATAATGCGCGTCCTTCATCGCTGAGTTAGTGATTGGCGATGAGTAAATTCACATTTTTAGGAGTTAGTAATGTCACTAAGTAGCGCTGAAAAAGCAGCAATCGTAGCCGAATACGCACGTGCCGAGGGAGACACTGGTTCTTCTGAAGTTCAGATTGCTTTGTTAACCGCACAAATCAACCACTTGCAAGGTCACTTCAAGAAGCACATCCACGATCACCACAGCCGTCGTGGTCTACTACGTATGGTAAGCCAACGTCGTAACCTTCTAGATTACTTGAAGCGTAAAAACCAAGCCAGCTACGCTGAGCTAATCGCAAAATTGGGTCTACGTCGTTAATTTTAACGTCGCCAAGAAGAATACCGAAAGGGAGCCTTAATGGCTCCCTTTTTTAATGCCTAAAATAAACGCAAAAACAGGTGGTTTAACAAGGTTTTTCGTAAGGATAAAGTTATCTTTTAGCCAGCCATTGCTTTATACTTTGGCACGAATTGAAAAGAGAACATAAATTAAAGGAAATTCACGTGAATCCTATCGTAAAAACGTTTAAATACGGTGAGAATACAGTCACCATCGAAACTGGCGCGCTTGCTCGTCAAGCTACTGCTGCTGTAATGGTTACTATGGACGATACAAGCGTATTTGTATCTGTAGTGGGCAAGAAAACCGCTACACCTGGCCAAGATTTCTTCCCGTTGACTGTGAACTACCAAGAACGTACTTACGCAGCAGGTAAAATTCCTGGTGGTTTCTTCAAACGCGAAGGTCGTCCTTCGGAAGAAGAAACGTTAATCGCACGTTTGATTGACCGTCCTATTCGTCCATTGTTTCCCGATGGTTTTGTGAACGAAGTACAAGTCATTGCTACCGTGGTATCGGTTAACCCACAAGTTCAACCTGACATTGTTGCGCTAATTGGTACCTCTGCTGCATTAAGCCTTTCAGGCATTCCATTTAATGGCCCAATTGGTGCTGCGCGCGTTGGCTACATCGATGGAAACTACATCCTTAACCCAACTACCGAAGAACTTCCAGAGAGTAAACTAGACCTAGTGGTCGCTGGTACCGAGAGTGCGGTACTCATGGTTGAGTCGGAAGCAGAACTACTTTCTGAAGAGGTGATGTTGGGCGCGGTGGTTTATGGTCACGAGCAATCAAAAGCGGTGATTACCGCGATTAATGAATTATGCGAAGAAGCGGCTAAACCAGCTTGGGAATGGGAAGCGCCTGTTGCCAACCTAGAGCTTAAAGCTAAAGTGGCCGAGCTAGCTGAAGCAAAATTCACAGCTGCTTATCAAATTACTGATAAAGCAGAGCGTTACACCGAAGTGGGCGAAATTAAAAAAGCGGTGATCGAAGCATTAACTGCTGAAGATGAAAGCCTTGACCCACAAGACATTGGCGATGAGTTAGGTAAGCTAGAGAAAAACGTAGTGCGTTCACGCATTATTGCTGGTGAGCCACGCATCGATGGTCGCGAACCAGACATGATTCGTGCACTAGATGTGATGACTGGCGTGTTACCTCGTACTCACGGTAGCGCGGTGTTTACTCGTGGTGAAACTCAGGCCTTAGTGACTTGTACCTTGGGTACTGAGCGTGATGCACAGATGATTGACTCACTGACTGGTGTTGAAACATCTCGCTTCATGTTGCACTACAACTTCCCTCCATACTGTGTGGGTGAAACTGGCTTCATTGGTTCTCCTAAGCGTCGTGAAATTGGCCATGGCCGTTTGGCTAAACGCGGTGTGGCTGCGGTTATGCCTACAGCTGATGAATTCCCATATACTGTACGTGTAGTATCTGAAATCACCGAATCTAACGGTTCAAGCTCAATGGCTTCTGTTTGTGGTAGCTCATTGGCACTGATGGATGCGGGTGTACCAATTAAAGCTTCTGTTGCGGGTATCGCAATGGGTCTAGTGAAAGAAGGCGACAAGTTTGTTGTGCTTTCTGACATCTTGGGCGACGAAGATCACCTAGGTGACATGGACTTTAAAGTAGCCGGTTCTTCAGAAGGTATCTCTGCACTGCAGATGGATATTAAGATTGAAGGTATCACCAAAGAAATTATGGAAATTGCCCTTCGCCAAGCGCAAGGTGCCCGTTTGCATATTCTAGGTGTTATGGATCAGGCTATTGGTACTTCTCGTGAAGATATTTCAGAATTTGCGCCGCGCATCCATACTCTGAAAATTAACCCAGAGAAGATCAAAGATGTGATTGGTAAAGGTGGTGCGACGATTCGTGCACTAACCGAAGAAACTGGCACAACCATTGAAATTGAAGACGATGGCACGGTTAAAGTGGCTGCTACCGACAACGCTCAAGCGCAAGCTGCGATTAAGCGTATCGAGCAGATAACAGCAGAAGTTGAAGCGGGTCAATTCTACCAAGGTAAAGTTGTACGTTTGGCCGACTTCGGTGCCTTCGTTGAAATCTTACCGGGTAAAGATGGCCTAGTGCATATCTCGCAAATCTCTCAAGAGCGCGTAGCTAATGTTGCCGATCATTTAACAGTCGGTGATATTGTTAAAGTTAAGGTACTAGAAGTAGACCGCCAAGGCCGTGTACGTCTAAGTATTAAAGAAGCGGCAGAGCCTAGCGAAGCCCCAGCAGAGACTCCTGCTGAATAAGTTCGATTTTGAGTTGAACAAAAGCCGGCTATAGCCGGCTTTTTTGTGCCTATTGGTTGCGATAAAGGAAAAGCCTAGCGACGCTTTCGTCTTGCTGGAGGGCTGGGTACAATAGCCAAAATTTTTTAATTGAGTAAGTAACTTGGAAAATACCGACATAGACTGGATGAATTATGCCCTGCGCCTAGCGGAAAAGGCTGAAGCCCAAGGAGAAGTTCCAGTAGGGGCTGTCGTGGTTTATCAAAATGAAGTGGTGGGAGAGGGCTGGAATCAAACCATTGCTTTAAATGATGCTACCGCCCACGCAGAGGTTTTAGCGCTGCGCCAAGCGGGAGAAAAGCTGGGTAACTATCGCTTGTTGGACACGACGCTCTATGTCACCTTAGAGCCTTGCTCGATGTGCGCAGGGGCGATGGTTCATGCTCGAGTTAAACGTTTGGTATTTGGTGCTAGTGATTTAAAAACTGGGGCTGCAGGCAGTGTATTTAATATTGTCGATAACGATCACTTGAATCATCGAGTGTGTATTGAAGCGGGTGTGTTAGAAGCGGTGTGTAGTGAGCGTATTAGTCGTTTTTTTCGCAAGCGCCGTGAACAACACAAGCTGCGAAAAAAACAACAACGGGGAGACTTATTCAGCGCTGCTGATTAAGCCCATTTCAGACAAAATGTAGGAACGTTGTCTTAATAGAACCTTACGATGCTGGCGTGCCAATTGAATACGGCGACGTGGCGACTGAAGGGTGCGTTTCTTTCTTATCATACTATCCTCTCCATTATGTTAGGCAGGACGCTTTACTATTATTAATCTCCATTGCAGATTAAGCATAAAACATGACAGTAATGTGACAAAAAATCAATATTATTCTTCAATTATTGGTGCTTACTTCTAGATCTTCTGGTTCTGTTTGTTCTACTAGGGAATTATCCTCTGGATAGGGTGGCTGATTGTGGTTCAGCGCTTCACGGCGTTCTGCTTCTTTCTTTTGTGCATCCAACCATTGCAGGCTTTGATAGTACTGACGAATGTTATTCACATAATTATAGGCTTCTTGGCCTCTAGCATAGCCGTAACGGGTTTGCTGATACCATTTCTTCTGCATTAGTAGTGGCAGGTTTTCTTTTACATCGACCCAAGCGTCTGGATCGCCGCCTAACATGCGGGTGATTCTTCGAGCATCTAACATGTGACCAAAACCGATGTTATATGCGACTAAGGCAAACCAAATTTTATCGTTTTCGCGTACGCTATCGGGCACCCGAGCAATGAGCTTCTGCAGGTACTCGGCTCCGCCACGAATACTTTGCTCTGGGTCTAGGCGGTTATTCACGCCGACTGATTTAGCGGTGGGTAAGGTGAGCATCATCATGCCACGCACTCCAGTGAAAGACTTAGCGCGAGGCCGCCAATGAGATTCCTGATAAGACACCGCGGCTAATAATCGCCAATCGAGTTGTCCGGCATATTGTTCAAACCAATCTTGATACTTAGGCAGGCGACTTTCGGTTGCTCGTAGGAAGGCGCGAGTATCTACGTAGTCGAAGCGTTGAATATGTCCGAAATAGCGTTCATATAGGCGGGCAATTGCACCGCTGCTATGTTTGTCACCAATAAATTCGATCACTGCACTGTATAAGCTGTCGTCGCGAAAACGATTTAACAACCATACCACCGGGGTATCATTTTCCAGCGTAAAAGCTTCGGCTAAATCAGGATAAAAACGCTGATGTAAGGCGAGGGTGGTATTGTCGACTAAGGCGAAACGAATATCTTCATCAACGATGCTTTTTAATAATTCGCTGCTATCTAAGCGATTTGTTTCTTCGATGCTCAGTTGCGGGTTTTCTTTAATATAAGGTTGCAGCAAGGGTTCATGGTAACTGCCTGAAGTAATCCAAATAGGTGCATCAACTTGACTCATATCGCGAGGTCTAAGGGTATTCTTTTTATAGACCAATTTTGCGTTGACCTGATAAATCTCAGGAGAAAAACGAAAGTTTTCTCGCAGTGCCTTGGTGGGTGAGAGCGCGGCAGCCAATAAGTCAACCTGTTGTTTGTGTAAGCCTCGGTATAATTCCGTTGGGTTATAAAGCGGCACCATTTGCAATTCAACACCTAAGTACTGAGCAAAATCTTCTAAGAGCTCATATTCCAGCCCGGTGGGCTGTTCGTGTTGGTCGTAATAAAATACTTGGGGGCTATATAGCGTGCCCACCCGAAGCGTGCCTCGTTGGCGGATTTGCTCTAGTTGGGAAATAAAGGGGTTGGGTTCACAGCCTTGCAAGATGAACATAACGAGCAACGTAAGAAGAAGGGTGATGCGTTGCTTGTTTATCATTACAGTGAGTTTCCACGCTATTATTTTTATTCGATTTTATGGATATACGCCGGGCTGTCTAGCATTAAGCTGCGTTTTCCTCACTAAGCTAACGTTTTGTTTACCATTGTCGCAGTTTTTATCTATAATACGCGCAATTTTCCCCCTCCCACCTCCATCTGGAAAAGCGAGCACATAAATATGTTGGTACTACGAGGTGCACCTGCACTGTCTGAGTTTCGAATTGCGCAATTGTTAAAGCGTTGCGCAGAGCAAGACCTTCCCGTTACTTCTATCTATGCTGAATTTATGCATTTTGCTGACGTCTCAAATGACTTGAGTGACGCAGAGCAGCAGGTATTAGATAAGTTGTTAACCTATGGCCCTACCATTGCCGAGCATCAGCCTAGTGGTCAGTTGTTATTGGTTACGCCACGTCCCGGTACAATTTCACCTTGGTCTTCAAAGGCCAGTGATATTGCTCATAACTGTGGCTTAGCAACGGTACAACGTTTAGAGCGGGGCATTGCTTATTACGTGGATAGTGCTGAAGCCTTAACAGAGCAGCAAAACCAAAGTTTAAAAGCACTTATCCATGACCGCATGATGGAAGTGGTGTTTAGTGAGATGCAACAGGCATCAGCACTGTTTGAACATGCCAGCCCAGCGCCTTTTGAGTCAGTTGATATTCTCTCCGGCGGCAGACAAGCGCTAGAGCAAGCTAACTTAGAGTTAGGCCTTGCTTTAGCCGATGATGAAATTGACTACTTGGTGGATAATTTCAACAAAATGCAGCGTAATCCCAATGATGTGGAATTGATGATGTTCGCTCAGGCGAACTCAGAGCACTGTCGTCATAAGATTTTTAACGCTGATTGGACGATTGATGGTGTTAAACAGCCCAAGTCGCTGTTTAAGATGATTAAAAATACTTACGAAAACAACAGTGATTACGTACTGTCAGCCTACAAAGATAATGCTGCGGTAATGACTGGTTCGGTGGCAGGACGTTTCTTCCCGAACCCAGAATCTAAACAATACCACTACCATCAGGAAGATATTCACATCTTAATGAAAGTGGAAACCCATAACCATCCTACAGCTATTTCACCTTACCCAGGCGCTGCCACCGGCTCAGGTGGTGAAATTCGCGATGAAGGTGCCACTGGCCGCGGTTCTAAACCTAAAGCCGGTATGGTTGGTTTTACCGTGAGTAACCTGCGTATTCCGGGCTTCGAGCAGCCGTGGGAAAGCCATTTTGGTAAGCCTAGTCGGATTGTTGATGCACTTGAGATTATGGTGGAAGCACCACTGGGTGGTGCGGCGTTTAACAATGAATTTGGCCGACCTAATATTTTAGGTTACTTCCGTACTTACGAAGAACAAGTTGAAAGCTTTAACGGTATTGAAGTGCGTGGTTATCACAAGCCGATTATGTTGGCCGGTGGCTTAGGTAACATTCGTGAGTCTCACGTTGAGAAGGGCGAAATTCCTGTTGGCGCTAAAATTATCGTTTTGGGTGGCCCGGCCATGAACATTGGCTTGGGTGGTGGTGCCGCCTCTTCCATGGCTTCGGGTCAATCAAGTGAAGATTTGGATTTTGCTTCAGTACAGCGTGAAAACCCAGAAATGGAGCGCCGTTGCCAGGAGGTGATTGACCGCTGTTGGCAATTAGGTGACGCTAACCCTATCGCGTTTATTCATGATATAGGCGCGGGTGGTTTATCTAACGCTTGTCCAGAGTTAGTGGATGATGGCGGCCGTGGTGGTATTTTTGACTTACGCAGCGTACCTAATGATGAACCGGGTATGTCTCCTCTAGAGATTTGGTGTAATGAGTCTCAAGAGCGCTACATGTTAGCGGTAGCGCCAGAGCATCTAGAGGTGTTTGACGCCATTTGTAAGCGTGAGCGAGCACTTTATGCGGTGATTGGTGTGGCCACTGAAGAGCGCGATTTGATCTTGCATGATTCGCACTTTAATAACGACCCAATTCGTATGCCGTTGGAAGTGTTGTTGGGTAAAGCACCGAAGATGCACCGCGACGTTAAAACCGCCACCTTTAGTGGGCCGGCGTTTAAAGCCGGTGATATTGATTTGGCAGAAGCTGCCGAGCGCTTGTTGCGTTTACCTACTATCGCCGAAAAAACCTTCTTAATTACTATTGGTGACCGCAGCGTCACTGGCTTGGTGGCTCGCGACCAAATGGTTGGGCCTTGGCAGGTGCCAGTAGCTAACTGTGCGGTAACGGCTGCTAGTTACGATACTTACCATGGCGAAGCCATGTCAGTGGGCGAGCGTACTCCAGTGGCCTTGATTGACCACGCCGCTTCGGCACGTTTAGCCGTAGCCGAAGCGCTGACCAATATTGCGGCCACTAACATCGGCAGTCTTAACCACATTAAACTATCGGCCAACTGGATGTCGGCAGCAGGCCACCCGGGTGAAGACGCTGGTTTATATGCAGCGGTTAAAGCGGTGGGTGAAGAGTTGTGTCCTGCCCTGGGTCTGACTATCCCTGTAGGTAAAGATTCAATGTCGATGAAAACCGCGTGGCAAGAAGACGGCCAAGACAAGTCGGTGACTTCTCCATTGTCATTGATCATTAGTGCCTTTGCCAAAGTTGAAGATATTCGCCTCACCGTGACTCCACAGTTGCGTAACGATGTGGGTGATACCGACCTTATTTTGATCGACCTCGGCCAAGCGAAGAACCGTATGGGGGCTTCTAGCTTAGCGCAGGTGTATAAGCAGTTAGGTAATAAAGTTCCCGACGTAGACTCTCCAGAATTGCTGAAAAGTTTCTTTGATGCCATACAGAGCTTAACGGCTGAGCAAAAACTGCTAGCTTATCATGACCGTAGTGATGGTGGTTTGTTCACCACCGTGGCTGAAATGGCCTTCGCAGGGCATTGCGGAGTGGATATCGCTCTTGACTTACTCGCTGGTGATGATCTTGAGGTGCTGTTCAACGAAGAGTTAGGTGCCGTTATTCAAGTGAAAGCGGAAGATAAAGAAGCCGTATTAAACTTGTTAGCCGGTCATGGTTTGGCGTCTTGTAGCCATGTGATTGGCGCCCTAAACGATGATGATAGCATTCGTTTTAGTCGCAATGGCAAAGTAGTGTTGGCTAATACCCGTACTCACTATCGTGGTATTTGGGCTGAAACCACTTATCAGATGCAAGCACTGCGTGATAATCCAGAGTGTGCGAAGCAAGAATTTGACGCTAAATTTGACGCTGCAGACCCAGGCTTAAATATTGGCTTAAGTTTCGATATCAATGATGATGTGGCGGCGCCTTACATTGTTAAAGGTATCAAGCCAGAAATGGCTATTTTGCGTGAGCAAGGGGTTAACTCTCATCACGAGATGGCTGCCGCTTTTGACCGCGCAGGCTTTGCCGCAGTAGACGTACACATGAGTGACATCCTCGCTGGCCGAGTGAGCTTAGATAAGTTTGCCGGTTTGGTGGCTTGTGGTGGCTTTTCTTACGGTGACGTGTTGGGGGCGGGTGAAGGCTGGGCTAAGTCGATTCTGTTTAATAGCCGTGCTCGTGAGCAATTTAGTGCTTTCTTTGAGCGCAGTGACTCGTTTGCTTTAGGTGTGTGTAACGGTTGTCAGATGTTATCTAACCTGAGTGAACTTATTCCGGGTGCTGATTTATGGCCGCGTTTTGTACGTAATGAATCAGAGCGCTTTGAAGCCCGCTTTAGCTTAGTGGAAGTTCAAGCGTCTCCTTCTATCTTCTTAAATGGTATGGCTGGTTCGCAAATGCCTATTGCGGTATCTCATGGTGAAGGCCGGGTAGAGGTGCGCGATCAACATCATTTAGATGCGCTAGCTAATAGCGGTACTGTGGCGCTACGTTATGTTGATAACTATGGCGATGCTACCACTCAATATCCAGCCAACCCGAATGGCTCACCACTAGGGATCACCGGTCTGTCGTCAAAAGATGGTCGCGTTACCATTATGATGCCGCACCCAGAGCGGGTATTCCGCACCGTGGCTAACTCTTGGCATCCAGATGATTGGCGTGAAGATAGCCCGTGGATGCGGATGTTCCGCAATGCACGAGTGAATGTTGGCTAGGCTAAAAAACATCCCTCAGTTAGCACAAACGTAAAATTAGATCCCTACGCCTTGTGGCGTGGGGATTTTTTTATCTAGCGTCTGAGTGACTAAAGCTGCCCCAAATAAAAAACCGCCTGCTAAGAGGCGGTTTTTTATTCAAGTAGCTAAAAGGCCAAATTTAGTTAATGCGCTTGTACTTAATGCGGTGTGGTTGCGCCGCTGCTTCGCCTAAAGTCTCTTTTAGCCAGGCTTCGTATTCGGTGAAGTTACCGGCATGGAAGTTGACTTGGCCTTCATCACGATAATCTAGAATGTGAGTGGCGATACGGTCTAAGAACCAACGGTCGTGCGAGATAACCATGGCACAGCCGGCGAACTCGAGCAGGGCATTCTCAAGCGCACGAAGGGTTTCCACATCTAGGTCGTTGGTGGGCTCATCGAGTAGTAACACGTTACCACCGGCCTGTAACAGTTTAGCTAGGTGCAAGCGGCCGCGTTCACCACCCGATAACTCACCCACTCGTTTTTGCTGATCGGTACCTTTGAAGTTAAAACGCCCCACATAGGCACGGCTTGGAATATCCACATTGCCAATTTTTAGGATGTCGGAACCGCCGGAAACTTCCTGCCATACCGTAGCGTTGTTATCCATGTTGTCACGGAACTGGTCAACACTCGCAATTTGCACGGTCTCGCCGATTTCGATACTACCCGAGTCAGGCTGTTCAGCGCCAGTAAGCATGCGGAAGAGGGTTGATTTACCAGCACCGTTAGGGCCAATAATGCCTACAATAGCACCTTTTGGAATGCTAAATGATAGGTCGTTAATCAGCACTCGGCCATCGTAAGATTTGCGTAAATTATCCACGTCGATCACTTTGTCGCCTAGGCGTTGAGCGGCTGGAATGAACAATTCATTGGTTTCGTTACGGCTTTGGAAGTTCTGATTGTTAAGCTCCTCAAAGCGTGCCATCCGTGCCTTACTCTTGCTTTGGCGGCCTTTAGCATTAGAACGCACCCATTCGAGTTCTTTTTGAATCGATTTCATGCGGGCTTTTTCTTGTGAGGCTTCTTGGGCTAAGCGTGCTTCTTTTTGCTCTAACCAAGATGAGTAATTACCTTCCCATGGGATCCCTTCGCCGCGGTCAAGTTCGAGGATCCAGCCCGCTACGTTGTCTAAGAAGTAACGGTCGTGGGTTACCGCAACTACAGTACCTTCATAGTCGTGAAGGAAACGTTCTAACCATGCCACCGATTCAGCGTCTAAGTGGTTGGTAGGTTCGTCAAGTAATAACATATCGGGCTTTTCTAATAGTAGGCGACATAGCGCTACGCGACGACGCTCACCCCCAGATAGTTTATCGATGGTTTGGTCCCAGTCTGGCAAGCGTAAAGCGTCGGCGGCACGTTCTAGTTGGTTGTCTAGGCTGTGTGAATCGTGGGTGGCCAAAATGGCTTCCAATTCACCTTGCTCTTGCGCTAAGGCATCAAAGTCGGCATCGGGCTCGGCATAGGCCGCATACACTTCATCGAGTCGAGTTTGAGCATTTTTGACTACCGCCACCGCTTCTTCTACCACTTCACGAACGGTTTTGTTTAAATCCATTTGCGGCTCTTGAGGTAGGTAGCCGATTTTGGTTCCAGGATTGGCGCGAGCTTCCCCTTCAATTTCAGTATCAATACCTGCCATGATACGTAGTAAAGTAGATTTACCTGCACCGTTTAAACCTAATACGCCAATTTTGGCACCCGGAAAAAAACTAAGGGAGATGTTTTTTAGAATGTGTTTTTTCGGGGGCACGATTTTGCCTACGCGGTTCATCGTGTAAATAAATTGGGCCATGCGCCTTTCCTCAAATTCCAAATAAGTAATATGGTTTTAGCAACGCGGAGTGCCAAATACCAATAAAGTTATAGTTTATTATGATACTGGCTTCCTTCTGGGAAGCTAGCTTTGCTGCAGAGTTTATCTGTTTGTTTTTTGATGTTAAATAGTGAATTGTTAAGCTTTGTCTCTTGGCCTTTCGGCTGAGCGGTTTAGACTGGTTAATTAGTCGAATTTTAAATAGCTTAATGGTATGTTGCTGTCATCACTTTTAATGCCTTCAATAAAATGAAACAACTATTGTTTATCTGCTTCGCTTTAAGCTTGGCTTTTCGCGCTTCGGCCATTACTTACGATCTTCCCGATGATGGAAGTCGCTTGCTCGGTGCTAACCAACTCCACCAGGTACAGCAGGGTGAAACTATAGCACTGATTGCCGAACATTATGGTGTGGGCTTTTTGGCCCTTATGGCAGCTAATAAGGGGGTTGACCCATTTTTGCCGGAAGTGGGCAGGCAGTTGTTGATCCCCACTCAAATCTTATTACCCGATGTAGAGCGTAAAGGAGTAGTGGTTAACTTAGCTGAATTACGTCTGTATTACTTCAGACCTGGTACTAAACAAGTGGATGTGTTGCCGATTGGTATTGGTCGAATTGGCCGAGAAACCCCGGAAATGTCCACTTACATTAGCCAAAAACGTGAAAAGCCGACTTGGACACCAACCCTCAATATTCGTAAGGAATATGCTGCCAAGGGTATTACTCTTCCCCCGGTAGTGCAGGCAGGGCCGGAAAATCCCCTCGGAGAATATGCTTTGCGTTTAGCTTACGGCAGCGGTGAGTATTTAATTCACGGAACCAATAAAGACTTTGGCGTAGGCTTGCGGGTAAGCTCTGGTTGTATTCGTTTATTCCCCAATGATATTGAGTATTTGTTCTCGCAAGTGGATGTTAATACGCCGGTGCGGATTATTGACCAGCCGATCAAACACTCAATGGAGCCAAGCGGCGAGTATTTGTTAGAAGTGCACCAGCCGTTAAACCGTAGCCAGCAGGAAGTACAGCAGGCGACTACTTTAAGATTGAGTCGAGATAATATTAAATTTATTACTCAGGCTGGCGTTGATTCAAGCATTGTTAATCAAGCCTTGAAGAGCCAACAGGGCATCGCCTTGCGAGTCGGGGTAAATCAAGGGTAAAAAAAAGGTGATGCTTAGCATCACCTTTTGCATCGCGATAACTATTACTTAGTGTAAGAAGACGCGATGTTGTCGATACGCTCGTTAGCGCGCATCGCTTCCGCTTTTGCTTCATCAGCGGTCATTTGAGCAGATTTAACGTCGCTGCTTAAAGAGCTTTGCTCTGCGCGAAGTGCTGCTACTTCATTTGAAAGTGCGTCAACTTTGTCGCTTAATGATTGTACGTTGTTTTCTAGAGCGGTAGTGTTTGAACAACCCGCTAGTAAAATAGTAGAAGCAATAGCGCCTGCAACTAAAACCTTATTCATGATAAGTCCGTCCTTTTTATTCAATTCTAACGATAGTAATAAATCGTCAATTCATTTTAAGCAAAGCTAGTCACTGCAAAGAGTGAGCTGCTGGTATGATTATGGCTCAATATATACAAGCTGCAAGCCTTAGTTAGTTAAACTAAAGGAAAAATTAGGCATTTACAAATATTTAAGTGCTTATGTTAACATTATCCTAACAAAGGGTGTCGCATATAAGGGACAGCTTCGTTGGTTTTTAAGAATCCAGTTCACTGGCAGCTAGTTTTAGCTTGCTGTTTGATTTGGGCAAATTCGGCGCTGCGGTGTTGTTGATTTTGATAGCGTAGTGGTAAGGCCCGTACAATAATTAAAAAATCACCTTTTTGCTGTTTCTCTACAGCACTTAACCCAGCAAATTCTTGTTCACTTATTGCAATCACCGAACTGACTTTTTGCTGCGGTAAACGTTGTTGTACTCGTGAGTAAGTACCTTGTCTCTGTTCTATGTGAAAGTTGCCTACAGTATGCATGATCTGTTGGCTATTAGTTAACGCTTGCTTTGTAATCGATTCCGCCATGGTGTCATCCCAGCCTAACATCGCAATGAAGTGGTTCTGAGTTTGTTGTTCATCGCCGTGATGGGCGTTGCCAAATAGGCGTTGTTGATAGGCGGGGTCATCTAAGGTCAGCGATTCAGCAAGCAGTCGGCGTTCAGTGGCTGGGAGTTGCTGTAAATAGTCGAGCCCTTGCTGGCCTAAACAGCGAATGTGTTTGTTTGGCGCGTTGGCGGCTATAATGCTGAGTTGTTGTTGTTTTGCAAATTCAACCAAGGGGCGATAGTCGGAGCGATAGTTATCCCAAGCGTGGCTTTGTTTAATTAACCATTCTTCACCGATTTTATTGGCTAGATATTGATCCAATAAGGGTTGTTGGCTGCGGTCAAATTGCTCCATGGACAAGCTGAGCTGGTGGTTTTGCTGATAAAGCGCTTCAAACAGGCGCAATTGAGCTAGATGAATGGCTGGGTGGGTATGGAATTCGCCAAACAGGATGACCTGCGAGTCGGCTAATTGCAGGGCTAAGTGGCTAATGTCGTTAATCTGTTGTTGATGCACCGGGTCGTAAAGCTGAAAGTCATAGTAAGTACTGAGTGCTGTTGGCTCGGCATTGCTGGTGGAGGATGGTGAAACACTACAAGCGCTCAACAGTAAGCTAGTGATGAGCAGGAAAAAACGACGCAGCATAGTTAATACTCTTACTTAAATGATAACTATTATCATTTTATGGTTGTGTGATTGTAAAAGTCACCCTTTATTTAACGTGAATTAATTTCATATTGTTTAAAGCGGTCACTAAGAAAATTGCAAACTGGCGATGGGCTGGGCACACTGCATAGTGAACGCGCTAGTATGATTATAGCCTTGCAGCTAAAGCCTAATAATGGCAGAAAATATTACTGTGATCTGACAGGGAGTCAGGTTAGAATGCGCCTTCGCAAAATCACCCACCAACATGTAACAAAAGAGTCAGGAGATACTGATGTTAAAGCGTGATATGAATATCGCCGATTACGATGCCGAATTATGGCAAGCCATTACCCACGAAGAAGTTCGTCAAGAAGAGCACATTGAGCTGATCGCTTCTGAGAACTACGCCAGCCCACGAGTAATGGAAGCGCAAGGCTCTTACCTTACTAATAAGTATGCAGAAGGTTACCCTGGCAAACGTTACTACGGTGGTTGTGAGTATGTAGATAAAGCTGAAGTGCTTGCCATCGAGCGCGCTAAGCAGCTATTTGGTGCAGATTACGCCAATGTGCAACCTCACGCTGGTTCTCAAGCCAACTCTGCCGTGTTTATGGCACTACTAAATGCAGGTGATACCGTATTAGGTATGAGCCTAGCTCATGGTGGTCACTTGACTCACGGTGCAAGCGTTAGCTTTTCTGGAAAAATTTATAACGCGGTTCAATACGGTATTAACCCTGAAACCGGCGAAATTGACTATGCCGAAGTTGAGCGTTTAGCTAAAGAGCATAAGCCCAAAATGATTATTGCTGGTTTCTCTGCCTATTCTGGCATTGTTGATTGGCAGCGTTTCCGTGATATCGCGGATCAAGTGGGTGCTTACTTGTTTGTTGATATGGCACACATTGCTGGCTTAGTAGCAGCCGGTTTATATCCAAACCCTGTGCCTATTGCCGATGTGGTGACGACCACTACGCATAAAACTTTGGCTGGGCCACGTGGTGGTTTGATCCTAGCGCGTGCTAATGAAGAGATTGAGAAGAAACTTAACTCTGCAGTATTCCCAGGTGGCCAAGGTGGTCCTTTAATGCATGTCATTGCTGCTAAAGCGGTGGCCTTTAAAGAGGCAATGGAGCCTGAATTTAAGCAATACCAACAAAATGTGTTGGATAACGCCAAAGCGATGGTAGAAGTACTACAGCAACGTGGCTACAAAATTGTTTCAAATGGCACACAAAACCACTTGTTCTTGGTCGATTTAATCGACAAAGACATTACCGGTAAAGATGCAGATGCAGCTTTAGGGCGTGCCAATATCACGGTAAACAAGAACTCGGTTCCCAATGATCCTCGCTCACCATTTGTGACCAGCGGTTTGCGCATTGGTACTCCTGCTATCACTCGTCGCGGCTTAGATGTGGCGGCCTCTAAAGAGCTAGCCGGTTGGATTTGTGACGTATTGGACAATTTACAGGACGAAGCGGTTATTGAACGCGTTAAAGGCCAAGTATTGGCACTTTGTAAGCGTTTCCCTGTTTACGGATAAGTATTAGTAGTTAGCCTAGGGACTAGGCGCTAATAGTTAAGAAAGGAGGCTTAGGCCTCCTTTTTGTGTTTTTGTAGGATAATTTTGCTGTGGATCAAAGTCGCAGACCAATGAGAGAATAAACTGGTTGTTGACTCCTGTGTCAGTAGTTGGTATTGAATTTGCACTAAGTTAACAAACTGATTAATGAGTCAAATTATCGGCGATGCTGGCAATTTGCATGAATAAAGAGAGAACAGAAATGGATATGAATCCCATCACCAATGCGAAACGACAATTGATTCTACAGTTTGTTATTTGGGGAGGCTTTATTGCTCTAGTCTTACTGTAGTTTCGTTTAAGTTTGTCGTGCTTCCTGGCAATGGACTTGCCAAGGCAATGGCTTAGCTGGCTTAGTTGCATCGGCTTTACGGGCCGTTTGAGTCATATTTTACTGTAACTTTAGCCTGTTAGCCGCAGCCATAAATCTCCGGCTCGTTGATCATCTAATATTTGGCTTTAGTTGCTAGCTTTGCTTCTTCATAAACAGTAGGGCTTTTTACTTTAATAGATGTTGTTAATAGGTTCTTTGGGTTTTGTGGCTAGCTAGTAAAAACAATCATTCCTAAGTAATCATTTTACCTTTTATTTAAACCTTTCCTCCTCAATTGCTTAGTTTGTTTAGTCATAGCGGCTTGCTTTAGTTAAGGCTATCAGCGGTGCAGGGAAATATTGACTTGGGTTGAATTATTCAAGGCTTCAGCCTGTACCTAAAGCGGCTTAGCGGCTAAAATCGCCGCATATTCGTTACAGGAATTAACTATGTATTGCCCATTTTGCTCTGCTCATGAAACTAAAGTTATTGATTCTCGGTTAGTTGCCGATGGGCATCAGGTACGACGACGACGCGAATGTTTGGAATGTCATGAGCGTTTTACCTCGTTTGAAATTGCCGAACTGGTCATGCCTAGGGTTATCAAGGGTAATGGGGTGAGAGAGCCCTTTGACGAAGATAAGTTGCGCGCTGGAATGATGCGGGCTTTGGAAAAACGCCCGGTGAGTGTTGATCAAGTCGAACAAGCAGTGAACAAGATTAAATCACAATTACGTGCCACCGGTGAGCGTGAAGTGGAAACCAAGTTCATTGGTAATCTCGTAATGGAAGCCTTAATTAATTTGGATAAGGTGGCCTATGTGCGTTTTGCCTCGGTTTACCATTCTTTCGAAGATATTAAAGAGTTCAGTGAAGAAATCGCCAAGTTGGAAAAGAAGTGAGTTTTAGTATTGATGACTGCCGTTATATGGCTCGTGCCATCGGCTTGGCTAAACGGGGGCGCTATACCACCGCTCCCAATCCCAATGTGGGTTGTGTATTAGTCAAAAACGGCGAAGTCATTGGTGAAGGTTATCACCGTAAAGCCGGTGAAGGCCATGCTGAAGTCAACGCTGCCGCAGCGGCAAAGGCGCGCGGTTATAGCCTGCAAGGCGCAAGTTGTTATGTTACTTTAGAGCCCTGTAGTCATGTTGGTCGAACGCCGGCTTGTGCCGACATGCTAGTGGAGCAGGGAGTGGCTGAAGTGGTGGTCGCCATGGTCGACCCCAACCCTCAGGTCGCAGGCAGAGGGATCGCTCGTTTACAGCAAGCGGGCATAGTGGTGCGCAGCGGTTTAATGGAGCAAGCAGCGCGTGAGCTTAACCCCGGCTTTTTAAGCCGAATTGAGCGTAAGCGACCCTTTATTCGGCTTAAGCTGGCGGGCTCTATCGATGCTAAAACGGCTTTAGCTAACGGCGAGAGTAAGTGGATTAGCTCGGCCTATTCACGTAGTGATGTGCAACGTGAGCGGGCGGCTAGCCATGCAATTATATCCACTGCTGCAACGGTGATTCGCGATAACGCCAGCCTAAATGTGCGCCATGGCGAATTAGGCAGCCTAGCGGAACAACTGACGCAAGCTGAGCTACGCCAGCCTATTCGTATTGTACTGGACCGCCAGCAACGCTTATCTAAGGCATCAACACAATTAAATATTTTTAAACAGCCGCAGAATTTATGGGTAGCTAGCACTCAGCATCAAAACGGCTTACCAGCGGCTAAACAATTGTTAGTTTCTTCAGACGATGCCGACTTAAGCGCATTGATGCGGCAATTGGCTGAAGCGGAAATAAATGATTTATGGGTTGAAGCGGGAGCCAAATTTGCCGCCGCTTTGATTGAACAAAACTTGGTAGACCAATTGATTTGTTATCAAGCGGGCTTACTAATGGGAGCCGATGCGCACAGTTTGGTTGGCTTAGGCGGTTATACACAAATGTCTCAGCTAAATTCTTGGCGCTGTCTTGAAACGCGGCGTATTGGCCCCGACATAAAGACTATCTGGATCCCTCAATAATCGAGCACAGCAAGATGTTTACAGGAATAGTAGAAGCCCTCGGCACGATTAAAAGTGTTGATAAACGCAGTGGCGATGTTCGCTTGAAAATCGCTTGCCCCACACTGGATATGTCTGATGTGCATTTAGGCGACAGTATTGCGGTCAGTGGTATTTGTTTAACCGTGGTTGAATTTGGCCAAGATTATTTTTGCGCCGATGTTTCCACCGAAACCTTGAGTTTAACTTCGCTGGCTAAGTGTAAGCAGGGGGACTGGGTTAATCTTGAAAAAGCCATGTTAGCGACCAGTCGCTTTGGTGGACACATTGTCAGTGGTCATGTTGACGGCCTTGCCGAAGTCAACAGTATTAGCCCCAGCGCACGTGCCGTTAATATATGGCTAACAGTACCAAATGAATTAGCTCGTTACATCGCTCACAAGGGCTCGGTTACGGTAGATGGCATTAGCTTAACGGTGAATCAGGTAGAGCAGCAACAGCTGCGCTTAACTATTATTCCGCATACCGCGGAACAAACTACCATTGCCAGTTGGGTGGTGGGGCAAAAAATCAATCTAGAAGTGGATGTTATTGCCCGCTATGTCGAACGGCTGGTCGGTTACGCGGAACAAGCTCAACCCTCTAAAATTAACAGCGCATTCCTAGCTCAGCATGGCTTTATTAAGTAGCTGGCTTAAAATGTTGGAACAACAGTAAATATGCCTCAAAGGTAAGTAAGGTTGCTCTGTCATTAAGCAGTATCGAAGAAATTATTGAAGATTTACGTCATGGTAAAATGGTGGTTCTCATGGATGATGAAGATCGTGAGAATGAAGGCGATTTGATTATGGCGGCCGACATGGTAACGCCAGAGGCGATTAATTTTATGGCGACCTATGGGCGCGGTTTAATTTGTTTGCCTATGACCAAACAGCGCTGTCAGCAGTTGAAATTACCATTAATGGTAGACGTTAATACCGAACAGTTTTCCACCAATTTTACCGTGTCTATTGAGGCGGCGCAGGGCGTTACAACTGGTATTTCTGCAGCCGACCGCGCTCGAACTGTGCAGGCTGCGGTAGCGCGCGATGCCAAACCCAGTGATATTGTGATGCCAGGGCATATTTTCCCGTTGATGGCACAAGAAGGTGGCGTATTAACCCGTGCAGGCCATACCGAAGCGGGGACAGATTTAGCCCGTTTAGCAGGCCGCGAACCGGCCGCCGTTATTGTTGAAATATTAAATCAAGATGGCACCATGGCGCGTCGCCCCGATTTGGAAAAGTTTTGTGAAGCACATGGCTTGAAGATGGGCACTATCGCTGACTTGATTGAGTACCGTAACAATAACGAAACCACCATCGAGCGGGTTTCTGAATGTCATATGCCTAGCCGTTACGGTGATTTTAAGTTAATTACCTACCGCGATACCATTGACCAAAAAGTACATTTTGTGATGCAGGCGGGACAAGTTGATCCTAATCAAGCAACCTTGGTCCGGGTGCATTTGCATAACCCTTTCAGCGACTTACTTGGCAGCGACCGAGCTGGGCGAATGAGCTGGCCAATTGATAAGGCTTTGGAAAAAATCGCTAAAGAAAATGGCGTTATGGTGTTATTGAGTACCGATGATGACGCCGATAACTTGCTTGAGCAGGTGAAAGCTTTTGCCTTGGAAGACCGCGGTCAAACACCAACTAAGAAACAGCAGCAGACCGCTTCACGCACCGTGGGGGTGGGCTCGCAAATATTGGCCGATTTAGGGGTCAGTAAAATGCGTCTGTTAAGTTCACCCAAACGTTACCATGCGCTTTCTGGCTTTGGCTTAGAAGTGATTGAATATATCGACCAAGAATAAGCCGGAGTGCTTAAAAATTTTAATAAGGGTCTATTGAATTAGTTGTGCTAGAATAGCGCGATTTTTTTGATGGACTCAAAGAAAAGGCAGAATTAAGAATGAAAGTAATCGAAGCAAATTTGGCTGCGCCGAATGCGAAAGTCGCCATTGTGATAGCGCGTTTTAATAGTTTTATTAACGAAAACCTATTGTCGGGTGCTGTAGATACTTTAACTCGTCAGGGTGGAGTTAATGATGACAACATCACGGTAGTTCGAGTACCTGGTGCGGTTGAAATTCCGTTAGCGGTTAAGCGTATTGCTGCTAGCAAAAAATACGATGCTATTATTGCTTTGGGTACGGTAATTCGTGGTGGTACTTATCACTTTGAATTAGTGGCTAACGAATGCCATAAAGGTTTAGCGCAGGTAATGATGGAATACGATATTCCAGTCACCTTTGGCGTACTAACCACTGAGTCTATCGAGCAAGCGATTGAACGCGCTGGCACTAAAATGGGTAATAAAGGTACCGAAGCCGCCCTAAGCGCTTTGGAAATGATTAACTTAGTTAGTCAGATCGAAGTTTAATTTGAGGATCTCTCTGTGAAACCAGCTGCACGCCGTAAAGCGAGGCAATTTGCTACTCAAGCAATTTATCAATGGCAAGTGACCAAGGACAGCGTTGCTAACATCGAACATCAGTTCTTAACCGAACAGGATATGAGCAAAGCTGATGTTCCGTATTTTTCTACTTTGCTGACCGGTGTAGTTGGTAATAGTGAGAAGCTAGACGCTGCAATGAGCTCATCATTGTCTCGTAAGCTAGAAGAATTGGATATCGTAGAGCATGCCATTTTATTGATTGGTGTCTACGAACTGTTAATGGTGAGTGATGTTCCCCCTAAAGTGGTGATCAACGAAGCTATTGAGCTGGCGAAATCATTTGCTGCAGAAGATAGCCATAAATTTGTTAATGGTGTGCTAGATAAAGTACTTCGTCTGCAACAGTTCAAGTCTTAAGTAATGCGTTCTCAATCATCCTTGGGTGAATTTGACATTATTGAAAAGTACTTCCGGCAAAGCTCGCCACGCCAAGATGTAGTGTTAGGCGTTGGCGATGATGCTGCGCTGGTAGCTGCACCAGAAAATAGTCAAATTGCTATTTCAACCGACACCTTGGTTGAAGGCATTCACTTCTTTGCCGATATACCTCCTCGCGCCCTGGGGCATAAAGCCCTAGCTGTCAATTTAAGTGATATGGCTGCGATGGGAGCTGAACCTCGTTGGGTGACGCTGGCACTGACTTTACCCGAGGTGAATGAGGATTGGCTGGCGCAATTTAGCAAGGGCTTTTACGACTTAGCCGAATATTTTAATGTTAGCCTGATTGGTGGCGATACTACCAAAGGGCCACTAAGCATTACTGTTACGGTTCATGGTGTGGTACCTAGCGGTAAGGCTTTACGTAGAAATGGCGCGAAACCTGGTGATTGGCTCTACGTTACCGGCAACTTAGGTGACTCTGGCCTAGCCTTGGCTCATTTACAGCAAAAACTCAGTTTAACGCCTCAGCAATTTGAGCTGTGTCTAAAGCAGCATTATTACCCACAACCTCGGGTATTGGCCGGTTACGGGCTGCGTGATATTGCTTCGGCAACTATTGATATTTCTGATGGTTTAGCCAACGACTTAAGGCATATTCTTCGTCAAAGTGGCTGTTCAGCTAGTTTAAAGTTAGAGCAGTTACCACTTTCCGAAACCATGACCGAGGCGGTAGGTTTAGACCAAAGCTTTCAATTGGCGCTTTGTGGCGGAGAAGATTACGAGCTTTGCTTTACTGTTCCAGAATCAAATAAAGGCTCGGTCAATACTTCCTTGTCGTACAGCGGCGTCCCTTATACCTGCATTGGTCAGCTAGCCTCTGGGCAAGGTGAAATTAAGTTGCAGTATCAAGGTAAACCTTATCAATTCGAACCCAGTGGTTGGGATCACTTTAACTAATCCTCGTTATAGAGCAGCACTATGGATAAGGCTTTAGCCCGTTTAAGTTTACGTAACCCCCTACATTTATGCGCCCTTGGCTTAGGTAGCGGCTTAAGCCCTAAGGCACCCGGCACCGCGGGCACAGTGGCAGCCATTCCTTTGTATTTGCTGTTAGCTCAGCTGCCTGTTACAGGCTATGTGCTGGCCTTAGTAGTGAGCTTTGTATTTGGCGTATGGTGTTGTCAAAGAGCTAGTGACGACATGGGCGTACATGATCACGGTGCCATTGTTTGGGATGAGTTTGTTGGCTATTGGATTACCATGTTGTTAGTGCCTGTTTCAGCACTCAATATCTTGCTGGGTTTTTTGTTATTCAGGTTGTTTGATATCTTGAAGCCTTGGCCAATTAAAGTCTTGGATAAAAAAGTTCATGGCGGCTTTGGCATAATGATAGATGACGTATTAGCTGGGGTTTTTGCCGCAATATCGCTGCAAATCATTCTGCTCGCTCTTATTTAATCATACATTCCATCTGCATTTTTATATTTGTATGATGTTTTCTAGTAGATTGTTTTTATAAATATTAAGTATATGCTTATTACAATATGCATAATTATGACCTTCTAGCGAATCATTAATCACTTCAACTGTTCTGAGTCATTTTTGGCTTATAAAATCCTGTTTATGCTATTTACAGTGGCAGATAAAAATACTAGTTTATTACGGGCAAAAAGCGGATCAGACTTGCTTAAATCGCGTACAGTCAATAATTGTCACTGCTAACAGGACATATCAGACAACTGATACTAGATTTATCAAGAATAAAAATTATTAGTCTATTCGCAAACACACCGGAAATGCGGCCATACCGGTTGCATATATGACAAGATGTCACACGGAGAATCATAATGAAAAAAGGATTAGCGAAGCTATCTTTAGCACTCGTTGCCAGCGCTGTAGCCGTCAGTGTACAGGCTAAAACATTTGTCTTCTGTTCAGAAGGCAGCCCAGAAGGTTTTAACCCAAGTTTGTACACAGCGGGCACCACGTTTGATGCCTCTTCTAAAAACATGTTTAACCGCTTAGTTGAGTTTGAAGTTGGCACCACTAACGTTATTCCTGGCTTGGCGGAGTCTTGGGACGTATCTGAAGATGGCCTAGAGTACACTTTCCACTTACGTAAAGGTGTCAAATTTCATAGCCAGAAAAAAGGTTTTCAGCCAACTCGCGACTTTAATGCCGATGACGTGGTATTTTCTTTCGAGCGTCAGGATGACCCTGAGCATCCTTACCACAAAGTGTCTGGCGGCTCCTACGAGTACTACAGCGGCATGGGCATGAATGAATTGGTGAAAGAAATTGTTAAAGTTGACGATTACACCGTTAAATTTGTGCTAAGCCGCCCCGAAGCCCCTTTCATCGCTAACTTAGCGATGGATTTTGCTTCTATCTTCTCTGCTGAACAAGCTGATGCCATGCTCAAAGCGGGTACGCCTGAGAAGTTAGACCTTGACCCTGTCGGTACTGGTCCTTTCCAAAAAGTGCAGTATCAAAAAGACTCAATTATTCGTTACGTGGGTAATAAAGATTACTGGCGTGGCGCACCTGAAATTGATCGCTTAGTTTTCTCTATCACTCCTGATGCATCAGTACGTTATGCCAAGCTGAAAGCGGGCGAGTGTCACATTATGCCTTATCCAAACCCGGCCGACGTCGAGCAAATGAGAAATGACCCAGAGATTAACCTAATGAGTCAAGAAGGCTTAAACGTAGGTTACTTGGCGTTTAATGCTCAAAAAGCACCTTTTGACAATGTTAAAGTGCGTCAAGCGCTCAGCTTAGCGGTTAACAAACAAGCAATTATTGATGCGGTGTTCCAGGGTAGCGGTAAAATCGCTAAGAACCCCATTCCACCAACAATGTGGTCTTACAATAATGACACGGTTGATTACGCTTACGATCCAGTAAAAGCCAAAGCGTTACTGAAAGAAGCCGGTGTTAGCAATTTGAAAACCAATATCTGGGCAATGCCTGTACAACGTCCATATAACCCTAATGCGCGTCGTATGGCTGAAATCATTCAAGCCGATTGGGCTAAAGTGGGGGTGGATGCAGAAATTGTGAGTTACGAATGGGGTGAATACCTTAAGCGTTCTAAGCAAGGTGAGCACGATACCGTATTACTAGGTTGGACCGGAGATAATGGCGACCCAGATAACTTCCTAAGTGTATTGTTAAGTTGTGACGCTGTGGGTGGTGGTAACCGTGCTATGTGGTGTTATAAGCCATTCAATGATGTGATTATGAAAGCGAAACAAATTTCTAATCAAGCTGATCGCACACCGCTATATGAAGAAGCGCAGTTGATCTTCAAGGAACAAGCTCCTTGGATCACTATTGCTCATTCTGTTACTTACCAGCCCGTTCGTAAAGAAGTTCAAGGCTTTAAGATTGACCCTCTAGGTGGTCATTACTTCTATGGTGTGTCGTTAAAATAAACATGCTTAGGGGCTGGTAACGGCCCCTTTCCTTCCTTCAGACACAGAGCTGTAGTTATGTTCCAGTTTATTATAAAAAAATTAATGTTGGTGATACCCACCTTCATAGGCATTACTCTTTTAACCTTTACTTTGATTCGTTTGATCCCCGGAGACCCGATCGAAGTGATGGCGGGAGAAAGAGGAGTGTCCCCCGAGCGTCACGCTGCCTTGCGGGCCGAGTTGGGCTTAGACCAACCCTTGTTGGTTCAATACTTTGATTATGTGAAGAACATTGCGAGTGGTGACCTTGGTCGTTCACTTATTACTAAGACACCAGTAACCGAAGAATTTTTAACCTTATTTCCCGCTACCGTTGAACTAGCCACCTGCGCGGCGATTTTCGCCATTTTGGTTGGCTTGCCCTGTGGCATTATCGCTGCAGTCAAACGGGGCTCCCTGTTTGACCACTCGGTCATGACCTTTTCTCTCACCGGCTATTCGATGCCAATATTTTGGTGGGCCTTATTATTAATGCTGGTATTTTCGGTGAATCTGGGGATAACCCCGGTTTCCGGGCGACTGGATGTGACTTATTGGATTGATGAAGTCACCGGTTTTATGTTGATTGATACCTTGTTATCCGGTGAAGAAGGCGCGTTTTTATCCGCACTACATCATTTGGTTTTGCCCAGCATTGTATTAGGTACCATTCCAATGGCGGTGATTGCGCGAATGACCCGTTCATCGATGTTAGAGGTGTTAGGCGAGGACTATATTCGTACCGCCCGTTCTAAAGGTATGGCGCCGCTGCGAGTGATTGTGGTACATGCGCTACGTAATGCGTTAATTCCGGTGATCACGGTGATTGGCTTGCAAGTGGGTATTTTGTTGTCGGGAGCGATTCTTACCGAAACCATTTTTGCTTGGCCTGGTATTGGTAAATGGCTGATTGAATCCATTGGCCGCCGAGATTATCCAGTAGTACAAGGGGGCATTTTAATCGTGGCTACCATTATTATCGTGGTCAACTTACTTGTCGATATTCTTTACGGCGTGGTTAATCCGCGGATCCGTCACGGCAAATAAGGAAGCGTATTATGTCTGAACAAATTACTAGCCCGGTTAGTGGGCCAAAAATCCAAACTCCTCTACAAGAATTTTGGAGTTACTTCAGTAAAAACACCGGTGCGGTGGTCGGTTTGGTGTTTATTGTTGCAATGATCCTAATTGCGCTGTTAGCCGATGTATTAGCTCCTCATTCACCGATCGAGCAGTACCGTGACGCTCTATTATTACCTCCATTTTGGGCTG
>NZ_JBNKPP010000128.1:0-6533 GCF_050295395.1 Agarivorans sp. | reverse complement strand
GCTCTTGGTAATATTGTTGAATACTTTCCTCACTGTTTCCCACTAGAGCATGATAAACCTTACTGGGGAAGGCTATGGTATTTTCGCCTATTTTTAAGAAGGTTTGAGGAGGCTCTTCTTCAGTTTCTTCTTGATAAATCCAGTGTCCGCCTACTTCTCGAATGAAGACTTCACCAAGAAAAGCGCCAAGCATATAGGAAAGAGTAAACAGATCTTGGTCGCTAATATCATCACCATCAATTTGGCTGAGAATTTCGTCTACCATCGGTACACTGCTTGCAGCCATTTTTAGCTCAAAGTTGTAATTTTGCTTGGCAAAGTTCTGTGCATCTTTGGCACAATCCGCCATTAATTTTTTAATATCCAACTCAGACATTATGGTTTCCTTTGGTTAAGTTTATTGTTTATCAAGCAATTCCCATGCCGTGGCTTGGCCTTCTGCTACATCACAAGCCAATGTTCGGCCGACGATTTGTTTAAAATACTTGGGGGCTAAGCCAAATCCTGGGCGGATCCTACGAATGTCTTGAGATTCAATGATGTGACCTTTTTTTAAGGCTTTGACAAAGTAGATGGAACGACGAAAACGAATGTTTTGTTGTTCAGCTGGTTTGCGTTGGTAGCTGGCCTGGCCTAAAGATAAAAATGCTTGATGGGTCTCTTGGCAAAGGCGCTTTAGCTCATCCGGTTCAAGAGAAAAGCCGAATCAGGACCACCCATTGAGCGCTCAAGAATCACATGTTTTTCTATCACGCTTGCACCTAAGACTGTGGCAGCGACTGGTAATAAGGTTCCCATGCTATGGTCGGAGAGACCAGAAATACAATCGAACCGCTTCGCAAGGTCGGCAATGTTTAATAAGTTTGCTTGCTCGACAGGAGCAGGATAGGCACTAATACAATGTAGCAAAATCAGTTGCGTAGCTCCATGTTCTCTGGCGGTATTTACTGCCTCGGTAATTTCTTCTAGATTGGCCATTCCGGTAGATATGATAATCGGCTTGCCTGTTTGTGCTACTCGAGCGATTAATGGCAAATCTATGGCCTCAAAAGAGGCAATTTTATACGCGGGGGTGTTTAAGCTTTCCAGCAAATCGACGGCAGTTTCATCGAATGGACTGGAGAACAGCGTTAGCCCTAGCTCTGCCGCTTTATCAAATAAGGCTTGGTGCCATTCGAAGGGCGTATGAGCTTCTTTATAGAGTTCGTATAGCGTGTAGCCATCCCATAGCCCTCCTTGGATTTTGAATTCAGGGCGGTCACAATCTATGGTCATCGTATCTGCAGTGTAACTTTGAATTTTCACTGCATCAGCACCGCAAGACTTAAAAACCTCTAGGGAGTGCAGGGCATTAGCTAGGCTACCATTATGGTTAGCTGAGAGCTCTGCAATGATATAGGGCGGATGTTGTGGGCCGATGGCGCGTCCGTTTATATATACCGTGTTAGTCATGTATTGGCCTCGGTGGTTGTAACCACGATTGCTGATTCACTTGGATATAAGCTTGTGATTGAAATAGTTTTTTAGAAGGAATATTAGCAGGCAGTATGGTGGCATGAAAGAAGGCTTGGGGTAATAGCTGTCGGATTTGCGTTAAGGCCACGCTGGCAAAGCCTTGTTGATAGTGTTCAGGGGCAATATAGATAGACACAAGATAATGGCCAAAGCGCGCCATTTGGCTTGTTCTGACACAGCCCACATCCTGATTATTGACTCTAATAATAAAAATTTGTTCAGCCGGATTGGATAAGGCCTGCTTAAACCAAGCATGGTGTTCATCGGGTACCGGAGTGGCTGGGTTTAAAGCAAATTTCCGGGTATTCGGATGCTGCTGCCAACGCAGCAGTGTCTCACTGTCACTGGGGCTAGCTAGTTTTAGGTAGGCATGCCGTTGTTGGTTTATTTGCTGGCTTTCCATGGCAACAGCGATTCGGCTACTGCCGTTTAGGTCGATTAATTTCTCACAGCTTGCAGTGATACTTGCGTAGTCTGTGAGCAGGTGGCTAATGGCTTTATCCAGTGCATGGGGCGTGCTGAGCTCTAACTCTTCTAGTGCCTGTGCAACCTTATAATCTTGTAAAGCCCTTGCGTTAGCTTGTTGATTTTCAGCCAAGACTAAGCACAAACTAGGTAGCTGTAATGCTACTCGCTCCCAGGCTGCGCCTCCGCAAGCCCCGATGGCGATATCGGCTGCAAGTAAATGCTGTGCCATGTTACTAACATCATGAAAGTATTGGCTAGGGATGGGGCTGTGCAATAATTGCTGTTGTAATTGCTCTTGGTAGGGGTAAGCAGCCCCAGTGATAATAGTTAGGCTTAATGATGCGGCAAAGCGGCTTTGTTCAAGTAAGTGCAGTACTTTTAAGCTCATGTTACCTAAGTCTGCTCCACCCATATTGATTAGCAGTTTTAGTTTCTGTTTAGGCGGCTTGCGTTGGAGCTGCTGTTTGGCTTGTTGAAATTCTTCACGTAATAAACAGTAGTCAAGTCCTAGTAAGGCACTTGATGGAGACGAAAGAAGCGGCTGATAATCAGAGAGCTTGCGCTTAAGTCCTTGGTCGATGAGCATGCTGCAATAATGCTGGCGGTTGGCCAAATCATCAATAACTAAAATATCTTTGACTTGCTGCAGCAGCAGGCTTTGCCAGTGTTGGTCGATGGCATAGTGGTCTACAATCAGCCAGTCCCATGACTCTCTGGAATGGCGAGCTAAGGCTTGAATGGTGAGTTGCGCATCTTGATCTTGACTGCGTCCCAACCAGGTTTGCGGGGCATGCTGCTGAATGGGGAGCTTGGCTTCAGCCAGTTCACACAATGGCAAAGAGTAGGCCGCTAGCTGTTGCTTTAGGCTTAAAGGTAAAGGGTTACAGATGAAGAGTATCTGGTGCCCGCGCTCGGCTAAGCTTTTTGCTAAACAAAGACAACGCATGAGGTGCCCAGTCCCGATCTCTGCTGATGCATCTGCTCTAATTGCGATTCTCATGCTAGGCCTGTGAATATTGGCTGCGGTAAAGGTTTTCTGCGATTAGCCAATCTTGGGCGTCATCAATATCTACCACATTGGATTTTTCTAGCACTAGGGCCTTAGCTTTTGCGCTTAAGATCGGTGTGGCGTTGAGAAAAGCGCTGGTTTTACCCCAGTAAAACTGACCACTGTCGTAATAACGAGGTGGTAAATCCTGACTTCGTAGCAAGACATTTTCTGGCTGGCTCATTCTGATGGTCTGTGACGCGGGCTCTATTTCTAAGGCGCGTTGTATTGGTGCGGGAAATGCAACCACCGGATAGCTGTATTCGGTGTCATGTTGCTGTAGCAATTGATAGCTTTGTTTAAGCCACGTTGGAGTGATAAATGGGGCAGTGGCATAGATACAGCAGGCAAAATCGAAGTTTTCCTGCGGCAAAAAATGTTGCAGGGCGTGTTGAATCACCGGTGTTGTTGTGGCGTGGTCATCACTGAGTTCTGGTGGCCGTAAAAATGGAATTTCTGCGCCATGGTGAGCTGCGATATCGGCAATTTCGGGGTCATCGGTTGATACTATGACTTTGTCAAAACAGCCTGAATTGAGGGCTGCTTCGATACTGTAAGCAATGATCGGTTTGCCGCAAAATAACTTGACGTTTTTGTGGGGGATCCGCTTACTGCCTCCGCGTGCCGGAATAATCGCTATGTTACTCATTAAAAAACTCGCTTATTTTTTCCACCACGTAGTGTTGCTGTTGCTCAGTTAAGCCGGGGTGGAGAGGTAGGCTTAAACAGCCTTGGTAATAGTTTTCAGCTTGCGGAAAGTCGCCTGCTTTAAAGCCGAGTCGCTGGTAGTAGGGTTGTAAATGAACCGGGATGTAGTGAACGTTTACTCCAATCTGCTGAGCTCGTAAATACTTGAATAGTGATAGCCGCTTGTTGGCTTCGACTTGAATGACATATAAATGCCTAGCCGAGTTTTGCATTGGGCTTTGTATTGGCAGCTTGACTGGGAGGTCTTTTAGTAAGTCATCGTATGCTTGGGCCAATTGCTCGCGTTGTTCAATCCATCGCTTAAGATTGTTTAATTGCGACAGGCCCAGCGCCGCCTGCATTTCAGTCATTCTATAGTTAAAGCCCAGCTCTAGTTGCTGGTAATACCATGGGCCTTGGCTGTTTTCGAGCATTAGCTCAGGATCACGAGTAATGCCGTGTGAGTGCAGCAAGCGCATTTTGTCCGCGAGTTCCGCATCGTTACAGCAAGCCATACCGCCTTCTGCGGTGGTGATAATTTTCACCGGATGAAAACTAAAGATAGTGATGTCACTATAACGCCCGTTGCCAACGGCTTGTTGTTGGTAGTTAGCCCCAATGGCGTGGCTGGCATCTTCAATGATTTTAAAACCATACTGCTGTGATAGGGCGTATATAGCTTGCATATCACACACTTGCCCACAAAGATGTACAGGGATGACTACTTTGGGTAAGGCATTGATTACCGCAGCTTGTTTAAGCTTAGTTGATAAAGCCTCTACCGACATGTTGTAGCTGACGGGGTCGATATCGATAAAGTCCACCTCTGCCCCACAATAACGGGCACAATTGGCTGATGCAACAAAGGTAATAGGGCTAGTCCAAACATGATCGCCAGGGCCAACGTTTAGCGCGAGGCAGGCTAAGTGAAGGGCGCTGGTTGCTGAATTCACCGCTAACGCATGCTGGGCGCCAAGCGCTTCTGCAATTGCCCGTTCGAATGCAGGGACTTGTGGTCCCTGAGTTAAAAAATCAGACTCCAGCGTGGCGATAACTGCCTCAATATCTTGCTGGCTGATTTGTTGCTTACCGTAAGGGATCATAGGGCTGAGTGCTTATCAAATTCTAATATTTGCTCGGTATTTAAAAAGTCAGGATTGGTACCTGAGTGATATTCAAAGCCAGGTGCAACTAGGTGACCATGTTCGTTAATTTGATTCATCGCGTAATCATGTTCGCCGTTAAAGAATTTAATGCTAGGACAAATGACAAAATGATCTTCGAATTCTAGGGTTAAGTGAGAGTCATCACTCGGGCACATTATTTCATGCAGTTTTTCACCGGGGCGAATACCGACGATCTTAATCGGCA
Source organism: Agarivorans sp. (assembly GCF_050295395.1). NCBI lineage: Bacteria > Pseudomonadati > Pseudomonadota > Gammaproteobacteria > Alteromonadales > Alteromonadaceae > Agarivorans > Agarivorans sp. Next base: position 1,444 of record NZ_JBNKPP010000128.1, on the reverse strand, counting down.
AATCTGGCGCGTAGGCTTTAGCTAAATCGACAATGCGCACTGAAGGAATTTTGGGAATAAAAATTTCCCCGCCATGCATACGGGTAAAGTTTTTCAGTACAAAATCCACCCCTTGTTGCAGGGTAATCCAAAATCGAGTCATCTCTTCATGAGTTATAGGAAGATGGTCTGTACCATTGTCGATTAAGCGTTTAAAGAAGGGGACCACAGAGCCGCGTGAGCCTACAACATTACCATAACGAACCACGGCAAAGCGGGTTTGTCCTTGACCGACCATATTATTCGCAGCAACAAAAAGTTTATCTGAAGCTAGCTTCGTTGCGCCGTAAAGGTTAATCGGAGCTGCCGCTTTATCGGTACTTAGAGCAATGACTTTTTTAACGTTATTGGCAATGGCCGCCTTAATGACGTTTTCTGCGCCATAGACATTGGTTTTGATACATTCCATGGGATTGTATTCTGCCGCAGGAACTTGTTTTAACGCCGCTGCGTGAATAACATAATCCACGCCATTCATTGCCTGAGTTAGGCGTTCAGCATCACGTACATCGCCGATAAAATAGCGCATGCAAGGAGCATCAAACACCTGTTGCATCTCGAATTGTTTTAGCTCGTCACGTGAATATATGATTAAACGTTTGGGTTTATAACGTTCGAGAATCGTTTTAGTGTATTTTTTGCCGAAAGAGCCTGTTCCGCCGGTAATCAAAATCGATTTATTATCAAACATAACACTTCCATATATTCGGGTTTATACCATTTGGGGCTGGGGGTGTCTCCGAGCTTAAAACTGCTAAAGCAATAACTGCTCCAATATTTATCAGCTCAGTGAAAAAATATAGGCTTTTGAATTTTATATCGAATTTATTAGCACTTAGTAGCTGAATAAGCCACCTTCTGTTGTTATTTGATAGGCGAAATAGTAGCGGCGTCATATTTTTGTCGGTTTTCGGCCTAATGTCTTGCGTATTTTTGACGCTTGTTTAAAATCAATTTTCTTAAGGTAATTGACTAAGGCTGCTAGAAAGCAGCTTATTAAGCAGGGGATAAGGATGCAGGCATCCAAACGCGTTTTGGTTTGCGAAAGCGACGCAGAGAGAGCTAAGCAACTTGAAACGGTACTCGGGTTCATTGGGCAGCCTAGTGAAAGCTGCCAAATTGATTGTTTGGCCGAGCAAGATAGTGCCGACAAAGTGGTGGTGATTAGCAAACAGCTTGATGATGTTGCCGCGCTTATCTCCCAGTTTCCCCAGTACCCTTTCCTTAGTGTCGGAGAGGGAGAATCTCTCACTGATTTACCAAATTTAATTGGCCACTTAGAACAGCCTTTTAATTACGAACAACTCACTCAATTACTTCACCACTGTGATGCCTATCTTACTCATCTTCCTGGAAAAACGACTCCAGCGAGAAGCGAGCGCTTGCGCCAAAATTTAATTGGTAA
>NZ_JBNKPP010000127.1:0-2366 GCF_050295395.1 Agarivorans sp. | reverse complement strand
AAAATAGGCGAGATAACGAATGTCCTTGTGTTTTAGCTCGGCCTTACGCTCGCTTAACTGCTGAGCTATCGACATTTGCTGTTGCTTAGGCTTAACAAAGGCGTCGACATTACAAAAGGTGCAACCACCGCGCCCAATACTGCCATCACGATTTGGACAGGTGAAATCCCCATCAACACTGAGTTTGCGAACCCGCCCACTAAAGTGCTGCTTAATATGACGCCCCAGAGTATTTACATATAAATCTAACTGCACAACAACTACTTATTCCAATCGACTAAAGTCAGCCTTAACATTTCGCGGCCAGTCTAGCGCTGACGCGCCCTGAGGTCGCCGGAATAGATCAATAAGCATGAATAAAGCGAGACTATTTTGCTTGCCGGAAACTGTTATACTACGCGCCGCTAAAATCTTACTTAGGAAAACCCAATGAGCCAGCTTTCAGTTATCGAAGAACATGACCGCCTCACCACTAAACAGCGCTACCAACATTTTATCGAGCAGGCGCGCAGCCAGCAGCAAGTATGGACGCTAAGTGATGAGCAGGGCTGCCTCATCATCGAAACCGGTAACGAAAAAGTGCTGTTGTTATGGAGCGATGCCGCGTTAGCGGAACACTGGGCGAGTAAAGACCACGCCAGCTTCAAGGCCTTGGCCATCAATATCGATGAGCTTAAAGACAAATGGCTACCCGGCATGGCGGAGGATGGCTTCGATTTAGCCATAGCGCCAAGTTTTGCCGGTGAGGGCACGATTGTCGCCCCGCTCGACCTAAGAGAAGAGCTAATTAGCGGAAAAATTAAATAAACAAGGATTTAGCTACGCTTGATGTCACTCAGCAGTTTTTTTAGCAAAGACTTAAGTGTAGAATCTTCGGCTCGAAAATTGTTCATTACCCCTAAGGGTTCAGAAATACATACAGGTTAAATTATGACAACAACGGTTAATCCATTATTAGAAGATCTTAAGGCTCGCGGCCTAGTTGCTCAATGCACTGCCGATGAAGAACTGGCCGAACACCTTTCTAGTGGAGCCCGTACCCTGTATTGTGGTTTCGACCCTACGGCAGACAGCTTACACATTGGTAGCCTAGTACCATTACTTATGCTGAAACGCTTCCAACAAGCTGGCCATAAACCCCTCGCCTTGGTAGGCGGAGCCACCGGTTTAATTGGTGACCCCAGCTTCAAAGCCGCAGAACGTAAACTCAACAGTGACGAAGTGGTGACTGGCTGGGTCGGCAAGCTACAAAAACAAGTCAGCCAGTTCATCGAATTCGGCGAACAAGACAACGCAGCCGAGGTAATTAACAACCTAGACTGGATTGGCAAAATTAATGTTATCGACTTCATGCGCAACGTGGGTAAACACTTCAGCGTCAATGCCATGATCAAAAAAGAGTCGGTAAAACAGCGTATTGACCGCGATGAGTCGGGTATTTCCTTTACCGAGTTCAGCTATATGTTGTTACAGTCTTTTGACTTTGCCGAGTTAAGTGACAAGAAAAGTACCACCCTGCAAATTGGGGGTTCAGATCAATGGGGCAACATCACCGGTGGTATCGATTTAGCGCGCCGCATGTACGGCAATAAAGTGTATGGCCTCACCATGCCTTTGGTGACCAAAGCCGATGGCACTAAATTTGGTAAAACTGAAACCGGCACCATCTGGTTAGATCCTAAGCGAACCTCGCCTTACGCTTTCTACCAATTCTGGATCAACACCGCCGATGCCGACGTATACTCTTTCCTACGTTACTTCACCTTCATCGACGTAGCCGAAATTGCTGCCATTGAAGAACGTGACAAAACAGCCCAAGGCCGCCCAGAAGCCCAAGGCATTCTAGCCCAAGAAGTGACCCGTTTAGTCCATGGTGAAGAAGGTCTAGCTTCGGCAATGCGTATTACTCAAGCCTTGTTCTCGGGCGACTTAAGCGAACTTAGCGAATCCGATTTAGAACAGCTCGCGCAAGATGGTCTGCCCACTACTCAACTTGAGCAAAGCGAAGCCAGCTTAGTAGAGCTACTTACCGCTACCGATTTGGCTAAATCGAACAAAATGGCGCGCGAATTCATCGGTAACGGTGCTGTTTCGGTCAATGGCGAAAAGCTCACCGATGCACAATTAAGCCTACAAGCTAGCGATGCCCTCTACGGCAAGTTCTCGGTGATCAAGCGTGGTAAAAAACTATTTAGTTTAGTTATCTGGGCTAACTAAATACCAATCAGGCGTAGCAGCTTAAGCCCTGCTACGCCGCCTTCTCTCTCTTTCCTTACTTGCTCAGCGCTACCCAGCCTTCTCTTACTCAACTTAATTCACTTAAGCGCTAAGCGCCGCGCTGACTAATGACTAGCTTGTAAACCTCG
>NZ_JBNKPP010000126.1:0-19623 GCF_050295395.1 Agarivorans sp. | reverse complement strand
AGCTTTTCAAAATTAACCGATACCGTTAATACCAGTTGCTTAGAAGAAATTGCTCGGCCAAACGCCGGGCCCATTTGATGTACCGGATACCAGATACTGCTAGGTTGGTATTTGTTGCCCGCTTTTAAATACAGTGCATAGCCCATTTGCTGATTGCCGGCTTTGCCTCGCTGGTACACCCGCAAGGGATGCTGTAGAAAATAACCACCAGCAAAAGGGAAATACTCCTTCACCCGCTCATCTTCAACATAACCACCGCACTCTCTGGTATGGGGTAGCGCATGGCGAAAACGGTATTCAAGGCAACCGTATTCAGTCACCAAACTCACCAAGGCTCGGCTAAAGTCTCTGCCTAACAAATATTCTTGGTAATAAGGGCCGAGTTCACTCACTTCGGGGATCACCCGCCGCATCACATCGGAAAACTGCGCACTGTAGGCTATGCTGCTGAGCTGGCCCTGCTCTATGGCGTACTCAAATGGCCTAATTTGTGCCACCTGACGTGTCCCCCACTCGGCATAAACAAACTTAGAGTAACTGCCACTGTTAAGTGCCCAAGAAGGCCAAGACACTACAAAGGTGATAATCAATAAAGCTAGCTTTAACATAGAAATTCCTTTTTCTTAAGCAAGTATGAACAAATTAACACCCATGAGACATCACACAACTTTTAGAGGATAACGCCATATACTGAATTCAAATCTATCAGCAGGATCATGTTTATTAACCGAGAAATGTTGAGCCTCTAACAAGCTGTAAGTAATACGATTTCCACACAAAAAAGTATTACTAGCATCAATCGATGCAAACAAGTATAGCTTAAATCTGTGGATTTTAGGGGGGTGTTATTGGACGTCAGAAAACCATAACTTATTGTTTTAACTTAACTTTAAAAACAAAAAAAGACGTCCTTGGACGTCTTGATTCTTGAAAATGGCGGTGAGGGAGGGATTCGAACCCTCGATACCTTGCGGTATACACACTTTCCAGGCGTGCTCCTTCGGCCACTCGGACACCTCACCGTGATTGAACTTATTGCGCATGGCAATAATGTGGCGCTAGATTACGGATCCCGATTGTGTGGGTCAATAACTTTTTATCGAAAAACGGGCAAGTGCTGAGTTCTTAAACAATTTTTTGTTAAACAATAAAAAAGGAAGCCGTAGGCTCCTTCTTAGATCCAAATCTTGTTAAAGCTTAAATTTAAATACGGTAGCCATTGCTTTGGCGTAAGTAAGCCGCAGCACCTTGTAAGCCCGGTTGCTCTTCGGTAATCACATAAACTGGCACTTTAGCCACAAAGTCTACAAAACGGCCTTTAGCTTCAAAACGCTTGCGGAAGTCGCTGTTTTTGAAGAAGTCCATAAAGCGCGTGATAATACCACCAGCAATGTATACCCCACCAAAAGTAGACATGTTTAGCGCAAGGTTACCACCAAACGAGCCTAACGCTCGGCAGAATACTTCCATCGCTTCAACACATACTGGGCAACTTCCGTCTAGGCCACGCGTGGTTACATCAGCGGGTTGAAGGTCTTCAGCCACTTTACCATGCATGTCCATTAAACCTTGGTAGATATTCACAAGACCTGGGCCAGACAATAAACGTTCTGCCGATACATGACCGTAGCGTTTTTGTAAGAAGGCCAATACATGCGCTTCTTTTTCGTCGTTTGAGGCAAACTCAACGTGACCACCCTCGCCTGGAATACACACATATTCGCTGTCGTGGTGGATCAAGTGAGCCACACCTAGGCCAGTACCTGGGCCATATACAGCAATCGGCTCACCGGTTTTGGCGGTTTCGCCGCCAATTTGAATTTTTTGCTCGTCAGTTAAGGTAGGAATAGACATCGCAATGCCAGTGTAATCGTTAATCACATGGAAATTGTCAAAACCTAATTGCTCTTGTACCTGCTTCTTAGAAAACGCCCAACTGTGGTTGGTCATAGCAATCCAGTCTTTGTCAGTAGGACAAGCAATAGCGACACAAGCTTGGGTAACAGTTTCATTCTGCTCTTTGAGGTAAAGAGCGATAACATCGGCAATACTGGGATAGTCCGCACACAAGTATTTTTGTAATCGCCCAATTTCACCCGTTTTCAAATCAACCAACGCTAAACGAATATTTGTACCACCTACATCGGCAATTAAACCAAAACCGGACATTTTGTTTTCCTTCATACCTAGTTCAAAAAAAAGAAAAATATTATTACGTATCCTAACAAACTGACATTAAGATAGCTGTTGTATTGTTAAGTCACCAAATCTTACCGCTTTTGTACTAGAATTTCGTTAGTAAATTACTAATCGACTACGTATTTTCAAATATTTTAGACCTAGCTCAAACTATAAAATGCCGTGCTGGTCTATTATCACGGACTATTAAGCTTGTTTTAAGTCACCGTCTATGTAATTGTATGACTTTTGCTCCTGTTGAAAAAATATTACATTTGACAACCTAAACATAACAAATGCGCTAACTTTAACGGATATTATGAATACGCTTGAGAAAATAACTAAAAATCTAGAAAACTTCAGCAAATCAGAAAGAAAGGTCGCAGAAGTGATTATTGCTTCCCCGCAAACAGCAATTCACTCTAGCATCGCCGCGTTAGCGAAATTAGCCGACGTAAGCGAACCTACCGTTAACCGTTTTTGTCGTCGTTTAGACACCAAAGGGTTTCCTGATTTTAAATTACATTTAGCGCAAAGCTTGGCCAACGGCACGCCTTATGTGAACCGTCACGTAGACGAAGAAGACGGCCCAGAAGCTTACACTTCAAAGATTTTCGAATCTTCAATGGCCAGCCTTGAAGCAGCCAAAAACAGTCTAGACCCTAACGCGGTGAATCGCGCGGTGGATTTACTTACTCAAGCTAAGAAAATCTCCTTTTTTGGTTTAGGCGCTTCAGCTTCGGTCGCCCAAGATGCACTCAACAAGTTTTTCCGCTTTAACGTGCCGGTCAGTTATTTCGATGACGTAGTAATGATGCGCATGAGTTGCATTGTGGCCACCGAAGAAGATGTGATTATTTTAATCTCACACACCGGGCGCACTAAAGCGATGATCGATATCGCCATTCTTGCCCAGCAAAATGATTCCACCGTTATCGGCATCACCAGCAAAGACTCTCCACTGGCTAAAGAGTGTAACTTAGTCTTGTCGATGGATGTGCCAGAAGATACCGACGTTTATATGCCAATGGCTTCACGAATTGCCCAAATGGCCTTAATAGATGTATTGGCCACTGGTTTTACCCTGCGCCGCGGCGAGAAGTTCCGCGAAAACCTTCGCAAGGTAAAACAAAGTCTAAAAGATTCGCGTACCGACAAAGCTTTATAATCAAACCAAGGCCAGCATTTATGCTGGCCTTATTGTTTTTGCCTATTACTTACGCTGTATTACTTTATTGCTTTGCCGTTTAACAAAGGCCAAACAAAAACGATTAAACAAAAAAGGGATGCCATTGGCATCCCTTTTCCATTAATTGCACTTAAGCGACATCGGCGGAAGGCACAATGTGCGCATTCTTCCCTTCCAATACACCAGGATCAAAATGATCCACCTGAATAGCTTGGTAGCGTAGTTTATCTGCTTTTAGTAAGTCGTCAGCCTCTTGTTGAGTCAGGATCTCTTGCTCTAAAGCGGCTTTAACAATCACCGATAACTCTACTTTACGCGGCAAGTTACCAGCCTTTTGCGCCTTGGCAATTTTACGCTCTAAGGGGCGTACCTTATACATGGCTAAGAAAGCCTGTTCGATAATCGCCACAGCATCGGCTTCATCACCTTGCGTCACACATAATTTGCTTAAACGTTCGCGGGCAGAACCCGGCGTCATCATGGTTTCACAAATTTTATGTGCCACATCGTCGTTGGCCAGTTTAAAGCGATTACCAAAGGGGAATACCACGGTTTTTAATACTCGCGCCACAGCTCGGTTTGAGAAGTTTTGGAAGAAGCCTTCAAACGCCAAGCCAATTTCGTAAAGGTTGCGCTCTACCGCCCATTTTACAAAAGGTAAATCTTCAGCGGGGCGACCTTCATCTTCATAATGTTTTAAGGTGGCCGACGCTAAGTAAAGGTGGCTGAGTACATCGCCAAGGCGTGCAGAAATCCGCTCTTTACGTTTTAGTTCGCCGCCTAAAATCAACATAGACATGTCGGCACACAGCGCTAAACCACGGCTCATACGGCTAAGCTGGCGATAATACACCGCAGTTTCACCCGATACTGGACTTGAATTAAAGCGCGCGCCACTTAGGCCTTGCCACAAACTGGCGGCAAAGTTACCCACACCAAAGGCAACGTGTTTCACCAACAGGCTATCAAATTCGGCTAAACCGGCTTCTTCATCGGGGTTAGCAGCGGCTTGCAACTCTTTTAATACGTAAGGGTGACAACGGGTTGCGCCCTGACCGAAGATCATCAGATTACGGGTAAGAATGTTGGCCCCTTCCACGGTAATCGCTACCGGAATACCATTATAGGCGTGGCCCAAATAGTTCATTGCACCTAACTGAATACCACGGCCAGAGTGTATATCCATGGCATCGTCTAATACTGTACGGGCCATTTCTGTCATGTGGTATTTGGCAATAGCGGTAACAATCGCTGGGCTTTGGTCTAAATCTAAGGCACCCGCAGTTAAACGGCGCGCCGCTTCTAGCTGGTAAGTTAAACCGCCAATCCGCGCTAGCGCTTCCTCTACCCCTTCAAAGCGACCAATCGATAAGCCGAACTGTTTACGCACATAGGCATAAGCACTGGTGGTGCGCGAGCTCATGTGGCCTACTGCTGTACCCAAGGCAGGCAGTGAAATACCGCGCCCCGCCGACAAACACTCCACCAACATCCGCCAGCCTTTACCAGCATAATCAGCACCACCGATGATCCAATCTAATGGAATAAACACATCTTCACCGAAGGTAGGCCCATTCATAAACGCTAGGCCCAATGGGAAGTGGCGATCACCGGTGCGAACGCCGGGGTGGTCAGTGGGAATTAACGCACAGGTAATGCCTAATTCTTCTTGTTCCCCCAATAAATGCTCGGGATCGTAGAGTTTAAAGGCTAAACCAAGCACCGTAGCCACTGGCGCTAAGGTAATGTAACGCTTGTTCCAATTTAAGCGAATGCCCAGCACTTCTTCACCGTTAAACTCACCCTTACAGATGATGCCTTTATCGGGAATAGCGCCTGCGTCTGAGCCTGCTTCTGGACCAGTTAAGGCGAAACAAGGCACGTGGGTGCCGTCGGCCAAGCCTGGTAACCAGTGGTCTTTTTGCTCTTGGGTACCATAGTGCAGTAGTAGCTCACCTGGCCCTAATGAGTTAGGCACCATAACGGTAACCGCGGCCGATAAGCTACGTGTTGCAATGGTGCTTACAATGGTGGAGTTAGCCATCGCCGAAAACTCTCTACCACCGTAAGATTTAGGGATGATCAGCGCAAAAAAGCCTTCGCTTTTTAGGTAGTCCCATACCGGCTTAGGCAAGTCACGTTGATTTTGCACAATGTCGAAGTCGTCTAGCATTTTCAGCAAGGTATTCACTTGCTGATCCATGAAGGCCTGTTCTTCTTCACTTAATCGAGCTTTCGGGTATTGGTGTAATTTTTTCCAATCGGGTTTACCGCCAAACAGTTCTCCGTCCCACCAGACGGAGCCAGCTTCCATGGCTTCTTTCTCAGTTTGGGAAAGCGGCGGCAAAATTTTCTTAAACACCTTAAAGGCTGGGCGTGTTACCAGCTTTTTTCGAGTTTCAGCTATGCTTAGCAGTACCACTAATGCGGTCACTATCATCAACAGAATCGTCATGGTTCATTCCTTATTTCACGTATTATTTTTATCGTTTTTATTGTTTAAATTGGCGCGCCAACACCCGCAGCCAAATAGGGGATTACTTTTTTAATCAAAGCTTCAGTATTTATATCTTCGTTAAAATCAGCACTGGCAATTTCTTTTAGCGCAGTACTTGAGGCCATGGTGAACACCACAGTGCCAAGGGTAAAGTGCAAGCGCCAAAAAATGTCACTATCACTTAATTCAGGATAAGCACGCCGTACCGCCTGCTGAAAATGGCTCAATACTTCACCAAAGTGATGAGTAATAAAGCGGCGTAAGTGGCCTTGACTGTCGGTATAACCTCGCCCAAGCAACAGCAAAAACATTGCTGTACCGTGTTTTTTCACCTTATTCATTTCTAATAATGGATTCAAAAATGAGGAGAAAACTTGCTTCAAGTTAGGCGCGTCGGCAGCCTCAAGATGCTGCAACATGGCTTGGTCTACCAAGGGCATGAATTGCTCTAAATAGCGCATCAAAACCGCTTGAATGAGTTCTTTTTTCGAGCCGAAATGATAGTTAACAGAGGCGAGATTCACCTCGGCATGAGAAGTAATTAATCGCAGCGACGTGTCGGCAAATCCGCGTTCGGCAAACAGGCGCTCGGCCGCATCGAGGATCTTGCTTTTGGTTCCTTGTCTCACTATGACACCTTAAAAAATAAAACACCTGTTTAAAATCTACGTTTAAGGGCCGAGTATGTCAATTGCTCAGAGGGGTTATTTTGAGAGTGAAACAAAAAACGAGAGCTTGATACATTTTTTTAACAAAAAATAAAAAGAAATTTTGAAACTTTCCTAAAAAGCCGCGGTCATAATAAATGCCACTGCAATTAAACACTTAAATTGACCGCCCAGCGCTTCCCTGTAGCTGGGCTTTTTTTTGCCTATCTTTTGGCTTAACCCTCAGTTCACATTAAGGTAAGAGAAAACGCGATTAACCACGTAGTTAATCCCTTCACGACTGATTTCCAAATTACGCCGCCCTTGAGCGTCATTAGCCACCTTTGCAAAAGCCTGCAAGCTTACCTGCCATTGATTTACCTTTGATTGGCTAGAATACAAACTCATCATCAAGGTCGCTTTTTGGAAATGCTCGTCACTGTTATCGGCTAAACCCGGTGATACACCGAACAAACTCATTAATTGCTCGTCGCTTAAAATATTACTGGTGGGCAAGGCAAAGGCCATCCAATAGTTACAGCTTGCTTCAGCGCTGTTTTGGTAATCGAGTCCCAAGGCTTTAAACTTATTGACCACCGCTTGATAGAAGGTGTCGTAAGCCTGTAAATCAGAGCGCTGCGGATTACGCATGGCATCTTCTAACAAAGGATGAGGGCAAATAGTTTGGCCTTTATATAGGCTAAATCCAGGTTCAGCGTTAACCACCACCGTATCGCGGTATTGTTGTTCGCTACGCTGAGGCTCAGAGCTATCTACCGTGGTGCAAGCACTCAAGAATGCCACAATTACACTAAACCAAAGCCCTTTATTCATTTGCTCCACCCTTCAAACTCATTACTGATATTAAACAGCCAATGGCTGCTGTTTTTTTTTCATCGTTTAGCAGTGTAACTTAAGCCTTAAACAATCGCACATAAGTTTCTGTTTATTAAGCCGGAATGCTTCAGCTATTAATATCTTGTGGTGTTCCTCTAAAGCCTATTGGGCAATTTTTTTAAAATAAATTTCAAGCGTGGTGAAAGTTTTTTCGTGCCCAGTCGGTTTGTTTAGTTACAGCTTGTTAAGAGTTGTAAGCAAACCAACACATACTTATTAAGGAAATACTATGAAAAACTCAAATATTGCCATCGCTTCAGCCATCTCTGGACTAATTGCTTTAGGCGCTTTTACCGCCACTCCTGCGGCAGCAGCTGAAAAAGAAAAGTGCTACGGCGTAGCTAAAGCCGGAAAAAATGACTGCGCCACCAAAAGCAGCTCTTGTGCTGGTACTTCTAAAATGGACCATCAAAAAGACGCCTTCGTGGTGGTACCTAAAGGCCTTTGTGACAAACTCGCCGGTGGCAGTACTGAAGGTTAATTATGGATGCGCTGAACCAACAACTACTGGTTCGGCGCCCCCCTTAAGGGCGGCTAAGGAGGCAGTATGATAAGCAGTAAACAATATGGATTGGGCTTGCGTAGCGCCTTTGCCGAGCAGCTAATTAAAGAACAACCCGCGATTGACTGGATGGAGATCCACGCCGAGAATTATTTTAATCCACATAGCTATGATTATCATTTGCTCCGGCAAGTGGCTGAGCATCATCCTATTAGCGTACATGGCGTAGGCCTATCTTTGGGCTCAAGCGATCCCCTCAACCTACAACATCTAGAGAAACTAAAAGCATTAATCGATGATGTTAATCCTTTTATTGTCTCTGAACATTTAAGCTGGAGCAGTGTGAATGGTCGTTATTACAACGACCTGCTTCCTCTACCCTATACCCAAGAATGTTTAGCGCTGTTTATCCAAAAAGTCGACCAAACACAGCAATACTTAGGGCGACAACTACTGATTGAAAATCCTTCGGCATATTTAGCCTATCCGCAGAGCCATATCGCCGAGCCGGAATTTCTCAATCAAGTAGTGCAAGCTACCGGCTGTGGTTTATTGCTCGACATTAATAATGTGTATGTCAGTGCGACCAATCTCGCTTGGGACGCTGAGCACTACTTTGAGCAGCTTAATATTGATGCAGTAAAAGAAATACACCTAGCCGGGTTCACCGAAAAAACCATTGGCCAACAACGAGTATTGATTGATAGCCATAACCAGCCGGTAGCAGAGCCGGTATGGCAGCTGTATAAGCACTTTCAGCAGCGTTTTAGCAACAATATTCCCACCATGATTGAATGGGACAGCGACTTTCCTCCATTACAGCGCTTGCTAGATGAAGTAGCCAAAATCAAAGTGCTCGACCAACAAGTGAAGGAGAGGCGCTGTGCTTAAGCAATTACAAACACAATTTGCCGAAGTGCTAGAGCAAACGCATGCGGCCAGCCGTTTGACGCTGAGTCAGCCCTACTTGAACGCCACTCAAGCGATGCAGATTTACCAAAATAATTACCTGTTAAGCTTAATTGAGGCCTTAACTGCCAGTTACCCCAGTGTGCTTAAGTTGGTAGGCCAAGACTACTTTCATTTCGTTGCCAAACAATTTGTTTTGCAATGTGGTCATGATCAGGGCGACTTAAATTTGTTTGGCGCAGGCTTTGCCCAGTTTCTGACTAAGCAAAGCGATATTAACCACCTGCCCTACCTGCCTGCAATGGCCGAATTGGATTGGCGAATTGAGCGCTGTGCAGCCCAAGCGTTGGAAACTCAATATTTAAGCCTAGAACAGTTGCAAGTCCTACCCAGCCAAGACTTAAGCTTGGCTATTTTGCCGCTGGCGAGCAATCAGATGTTAATGACTAGCCCCTACCCAGTGTTGACTATCTACCACATGTTACAGCAAGACCAAGTTCAGCCCATCGAGCTAGACCAAGCGCAACATCTGCTGTTAAGCAAACAGCTGGATTTTAGCGTTAAGCTAGAACCGCTCACGGAGCTAGAATATGCCTTCCTCGCGCATTGCCAGGAACGCCGCCCCTTGGCTGAGCTAAACTCCAGCTGTATTGCCCAATTACAAGATTTGCTGGGCAAAGCAATAAGCCAACAGTATTTAGCTCGCCCTGTTCCGTCAACAGAGGAGCCAGCAATATGACTACTTTATATCAACGTTATCTCAGCTCCGTGGCCGCCATGCAGGCAATACTGATTCCGCTCTTACTGTTGCTCACACGGATATGGGTAGCCGCAATCTTTTGGCGCTCCGGTTATTTAAAGTTCAGCAGCTGGGACTCCACCCTATATTTGTTTGAATTGGAGTACCAAGTGCCGTTATTGCCTTGGGAGCTTGCCGCTTACTTAGGCACTGCCGCAGAGTTAATTTTGCCGGTATTTTTACTATTGGGTTTATTCACCCGACTATTTGCCTTACAGCTGTTTTTATTCAACATCATAGCGGTCATTTCCTACCCTGCGTTATGGCCCGGCGGGTTTTACGACCACCAATTATGGGGCTTAATGTTGCTAATTAATCTGCTGTGGGGCGCCGGCCCCTATTCGCTAGATAAATTATTAAGCCTAAAGTTCGCGCCCAATAAAAAAAGCGGCTAATGCCGCTTTTTACCTGCTAACTCAATGTTAAGGCTATTTACTAAGCTGGGCGTCTAGCTCTTCAATTTTAGCCTTCCAAATCGACGGGCCTTGTTGGTGGGCAGAGTTACCTTCGGCGTCTACTGCCACCGTTACCGGCATATCCTCGACTTCAAACTCGTAAATGGCTTCCATACCTAAGTCTTCAAAGGCCACTACTCGAGCTTTTTTAATCGCCTTAGAGACGAGGTAAGCAGCGCCACCCACGGCCATTAAGTACACCGATTGGTGTTTAGCAATCGAGTCGACCGTGGCTGGACCGCGTTCGGCTTTGCCAATCATGCCCAGTAGACCAGTTTCTTCTAACATCATATCGGTAAACTTATCCATGCGTGTCGAAGTCGTTGGCCCTGCCGGCCCCACCGCTTCATCACGCACCGCATCAACCGGACCTACGTAATAAATAAAGCGGCCATTAAAGTCCACGCCCTCGGGGAAGGGTTTACCCTGCTCAATGTATTCTTTAATCCGTTTATGAGCAGCATCACGACCGGTTAAGATTTTACCGTTAAGCAATACCGTTTCACCCATTTTCCAAGTAGCGACTTCTTCTTTGGTCACCTTATTAACGTCCACTCGGCGCACGTTGTCACCCACATCCCAGGTAATCTCTGGCCAGTCTTCTAACTTAGGTGGTGTTAGCACCGCGGGGCCACTGCCATCTAAGTAGAAGTGGGCGTGACGAGTCGCCGCGCAGTTAGGGATCATCACCACCGGTTTAGAAGCCGCGTGAGTAGCACAAGACTTCACTTTCACATCTAATACGGTGGTTAATCCGCCCAAGCCTTGAGCACCAATGCCCAATTTGTTGATGCCTTCCATTAACTCTAAACGCAGCGCTTCATCGGCGTTTTCTGCACCTTTCGCTTTTAGCTCTTGAATATCCACCGGATCCATCAACGATTCTTTGGCCATGACCGCGGCTTTTTCGGCGGTACCACCAATGCCAATGCCCACCATGCCCGGCGGACACCAACCGGCCCCCATAGTAGGCAAGGTTTTTAATACCCACTCGGCCACCGAGTCTGATGGATTTAGCATCACCATCTTAGACTTATTCTCACTACCGCCGCCCTTGGCAGCGACCATGATTTCCACTTTATCACCGGCTACCAAATCAATATGCACCACCGCTGGAGTATTGTCTTTGGTATTCTTACGAGCGCCATTTGGGTCAGCAACAATCGAAGCTCGTAGAGGGTTATCAGGATTGGTATAAGCGCGTCTTACCCCTTCATCAACCATCTCTTGAACCGTTAAATCACTATCCCACTGCACATTCATGCCCACCTTAACAAAGGCGGTAATAATGCCGGTGTCTTGGCAAATTGGCCGCAAGCCCTGAGCACACATACGAGAGTTAATTAAGATTTGGGCAATCGCGTCTTTGGCTGCGGTGCTTTGCTCTTTCTCGTAGGCCTCGGCCATGGCTTTAACAAAATCAATGGGGTGATAGTAAGAAATGAATTGCAGTGATTCTGCGACACTGTCAATGAAGTCTTGTTTACGGATGATGGTCATAAAGTCTCCACGTTCCTTATTTTTGCTGGGGCAAATGCGAGGGAAGCTAAATGCGCTTACCGCAGCTGTTAGGGTTATTGTCGTTATCCTTCATCGGCTATGATACTCTTGCGCCATTAAGGCTGCTATAACCTTGAACGCAGTTTTTACATTTTTTCTACATCAACAAAGCACTTGTTGAATTAACCAGCAATACCACCTATATGATTGTTAGCAAAACTATTTCTCTGAAACCCATCGAACTATGTGCGCATCTGGCAGAACAGCCTTGGAGCTGTTTGTTACAATCTGCCGCCGAGTCTCACGAAAATAATCACTTCGATATTCTGGTAGCAGAGCCTATCGCCACTCTTAGCTATAAAGACGGTCTTGGCGATATTGAACTGGGCCAGCAGCGCTACCAAAGCCAGCAAGCTCCCTTTGAATTATTGGCCGATTTACGCCAACAGCTGTTTCCAGAAGAAGCGGCACCAAACAGCCCCTTCCCTTTTATTGGAGGAGCCTTGGGCATGTGGTCCTATGACTTAGGCCGAAGCCTAGAAAGCATTCCCCAGCAGCTACCAGTAGATTTACTGTGCCCCGACATGGCGGTGGGATTTTATGACTGGGCCTTAATTTACGATCACCAGCAGCAAAGCGCTTCGCTGATCCAATGGTGCGAAACCGAGCAACAGGGTTTAGCGCAATTAGCCCAGCGCGAGCAATGGCTCTATCAGCTTAGTAGCCAAGCCGCTCACCCCTTTGCCCTGACCAGCGCTTGGCACAGTAATACCAGTAAAGCGGCCTATCAAGATAAGTTTGCTCGAGTACAAGAGTACTTACTCAGTGGAGATTGCTATCAAATTAACCTGACTCAACGCTTTGAGGCCAGTTACACTGGCAGTGAGTTTGCAGCCTATCAACGCTTAATCGCTGCCAACCAAGCGCCGTTCTCGGCCTTCATGCGTTTACCCAGCTCTTGTATCTTAAGCTTGTCGCCCGAGCGCTTTATTCGTTTAAAACAAGGCGAAATTGAAACCAAACCAATAAAAGGCACTCGCCCGCGCAGTTTAGATCCGCAGCGTGATCAACAGCTCGCCAAAGATTTAACTCAGGCCGAGAAAGATCAAGCAGAAAACCTGATGATTGTAGACTTACTGCGCAACGATATTGGCCGCGTCGCCACGCCCGGTTCGGTGCATGTGCCTAAGTTGTTTGCGGTTGAATCCTTCCCAGCAGTGCATCATTTAGTGAGCACCATAAAGGCCACGCTGGCAGAGAGTTACAGCGCCGAACAACTGCTCGCCGCTTGTTTTCCCGGTGGCTCAATTACCGGCGCACCTAAGATCCGCGCCATGCAAATTATTGAAGAGCTGGAAGAGAACCGCCGCGCAGCCTACTGTGGCGCCATCGGCTATATCTCGGCGAACGGTGATATGGATAGCAACATTGCCATTCGCACACTAGTATGCGAACAACAAAAGATCTATTGCTGGGCTGGCGGCGGTGTAGTAAGCGACTCTCAAGTAGATGCAGAATATCAGGAGTTATTTGACAAATTGAGTCGTATTCTGCCCATACTTGAACCGTAACCAACAATAATAAAGGAGCCTTTTCGCGTAATGCTTAGCCACCAGCACTATTTACAGCGCTTTTTGTTGCAACGCCCTAAGGCTCGGCTTGGCGCAGTCAACCATATCCCGGCGGCAGTATTATTGCCGATAGTGCGTTTGCCCGGTCAAACTGAAAAACTGGTGCTCACCCAGCGTAGCGACAAACTACGCCACCATCCTTCACAAATTAGCTTTCCTGGCGGTAAGCTCGACCCACAAGATCCTAACCTAGCCGCCACCGCACTGCGAGAAACCTATGAAGAAATTGGCATAGCACCGCAGGCGTTTAAGTTACTCGGCCAGCTTCCGCAGCATCAAACGGTGACCAATTTTGTAATTCATCCCTTTCTCGCTATCTGCAATACACCACTACACTTTAAGTTAAACCAGCATGAAGTCGCACGAGTGATGCAGCTACCTTTGGACGCGTTTTTAGACCTAAACAACTACCATACTTATCACTTTCGACGTCACGGCCAACAACAGAAAGTCTACTTCATAGAAGTAGATAACAACGTAATTTGGGGAGCTACCGCTAAAATATTGCGCGATTTTGCTTTTCAATGTTGCTAACAACTAAAAGCCGCTATAATCTCAGAATTAATATCTTAACAACACGTAGCCACTAGGCTAGGAACATAAATGGTAAGTATCTTCGACCTTTTTTCTATTGGTATTGGGCCTTCTAGCTCTCATACCGTTGGCCCGATGAAAGCCGCTAAGCTATTCGCCGAAAGCTTAGAGCATGACAAGGAGCTCAATCGGGTAGATCACCTAAAAGTGGAGCTGTTTGGCTCCTTAGGCGCAACAGGTAAAGGTCACGGCACTGGCAAGGCGGTGATTCTCGGTTTAATGGGCGAAGCCCCCGAAAGCGTAGATGTAGATAAAGTTGAGTCGATTTTACAAACCGTAGAACAAACCCAGGAACTGGTATTATTAGCCAAAAAAGCCATCAATTTTGCCAACCGCGGCGCGATTGTCTTTCATCGTCGCAAGCAATTGCCGGTTCACAGTAATGCCTTGAGTTTTCATGCCTATCTAGACAACGGTAAGTGCATTTCTCGCACCTACTACTCGATTGGCGGAGGCTACATTATTGAAGACGGTGAACAAGTCAGTGAAGGCCAATTTACCTACCCCTATCCCTTTGATAGCGCCGATAGCCTATTGCAACAGTGCAAGCAAAGCGGTAAGAGCATTGCCGCAGTGGTGGCGGCCAACGAACAAGTACATTGCTCTTTACGTAGCCTTAGCCAATATACGCAACAGCTATGGGATACCATGCAAAATTGCGTACAACGTGGGATGAACGAAGAAGGTATACTGCCCGGTGGACTTAAACTGGCGCGTCGCGCCCCAGTATTAAAACGACAACTATCCGCCCAACGTAACCTTAGCGCCGATCCGCTAAATGTGATGGACTGGGTCAATCTTTATGCCTTAGCGGTGAGTGAAGAAAATGCCGCTGGTAGCCGTGTTGTAACCGCCCCCACCAACGGCGCAGCGGGGATTATTCCTGCCGTATTGCACTATTATCACAATTTTGTGCAGCCCTTAGACCAAGATGCCATTAATCAGTTTTTCCTCACAGCGACAGCGATTGGTTCTCTGTATAAAACCAATGCTTCTATCTCAGGCGCCGAAGTGGGCTGTCAAGGAGAAGTGGGAGTGGCCTGCTCTATGGCAGCGGCAGGTTTAGCAGCGATTTTCGGCGCTAAGCCCGAGCAAATTGAAAACGCCGCGGAGATTGGCATCGAACACAACCTAGGTTTAACCTGTGACCCCATTGGCGGCTTAGTTCAGGTGCCCTGTATTGAACGTAATGCCATGGGCGCTTTAAAAGCGATTAACGCAGCTCGTCTCGCACTGCGCGGCAGTGGTGAACACAAGGTGTCTTTAGACAAGGCGATTAAAACCATGTGGCAAACCGGTCGCGATATGAAAACCAAATACAAAGAAACCGCGCGTGGCGGCTTAGCGGTGAACATCATCGAATGTTAATCGCAATTAGTTAGCCATCGCCTTAGATGGCTAACTAACCCTACACAAACGTTGTTGCAGTGGATCCCAGCACCAATAATTACTCGCCGACAGCTCTACTCCACCCCGCCAAAACACTGGCATATTGGCCGACGGCAATCTCGACTCACCAACTAAAATGGCTTGTCCAGCAGAGCTAATCTCAAAATAAACGTCCCCATCCCATTGGCCGCTCGAACGGTGATGTATGTGCAGTAAGGGCGACGCTAGCGATGCCAAGTTTAACAGCTCTTTTGCCAACCAAAGATCGCCTAGAAAAGGCGCCGCTTCTAAGCGCTGCAAAGTCGCAAACAATTCCGCAAAGCTCAGATTAGTCGATGAAGCTGAAGCCTTTACTTGCTCAGCTTGAAGCTTAAGTTTAGCTTCAACAAGGCTGCGTAAAATCAGCTGTTGGGTCAAAGTGAGTCCTCTATTTAACCAAGGATAGTCCTCAGCAAAGCGGCGTAGCGCAGTTTGCATAAAGGGTAGAACTGCCATATCTTGCTGCAACAGTTGATTGATTGGTTCGGGGCTAGCCGCAGCTAGGGCTAACCACAACTCAGAGCCAAGCTTTAATTGCTCTGCGCTAATGGCTTGGCGCTGCGGGTATAAGGCTTCTAGCTGGCTTATCGACAACTCACCCAAGCCCCTAAAATTAGCGACTTCGGCATGCTTTCCAATGCAGATCAGCTTAAAGCGGGCTGATAATTCACTGTGTTTAGCCAGTAAGTACAGGCACTCGGCCAGTTGCAGTTGATCATAAAGGTCGTGCTCAAACCACAATACAATTTCACTGTATTGAGCCAGCTGAGCCATGATCTGTTGACGGCGTTTAAAGTCGGCTAAGATTTGCTGCTCGCTCAGCGAATTAGCCGCAAAACTGCGGCTGGCTTGTAAGCTTTGATATATAAAAGCGGCGCGGGCTTTTAGGTAGGTTTCGCCTTCTGGAGCAACAATAGGCCCGTCGTGTAAGACATCCCGCCAACAGAGAATTTCCCCCTCAACCACTGATGAAGCGGCTAAGCGCTGCCCCACTACATCGCCATTGGTGATGTGCAGTTGCATGACCTCTGCTCCTTGTTGGCTTAATTTTACTGATACACCTAGCTGAAGCCGCTCAGCCAAGCAAACTTAGCTTAGCTGCGGTTTAGGCTTTTACAGCCGGTTTATAACACCGGTAGTTCGATATTTTTAAACAGTTCGTCGACTTCATCTAAGGATTTGGCTTGCACCGCTTTATCAACAATGTCACGCGTCAAATGAGGAGCAAAGCGTTCGATGAAATCGTACATGTAAGTGCGTAAGAACGTGCCCTTTCTAAAACAAATCTTGGTGGTACTAGCGCGAAATAAATGACTAGCATCAATAGCGACTAAATCATCGTCCTGTTGTTTATCAATGGCCATGCTAGCTAATACGCCTACCCCTATGCCCATTCTGACATAAGTTTTAATCACATCCGCATCGGTGGCGGTAAAGACAATTTTAGGCACCTTACCAGCGCGGCCGAAGGCCTCGTCTAAATCAGAACGGCCGGTGAAGCCAAAGATATACGTAACAATCGAATGCTTGGCTAAATCATTAATGGTGACCACTTCGCCATTTAAGTGTTTCTTGGCGAGCTCATGATCTTTAGGAACCAAAATACTGCGGTTCCAGTGATAACAAGGCAGCATGACCAAGTCGGAGAAAATATGTAGCGCTTCGGTGGCAATCGCAAAGTCGGCGCTGCCCTTGGCTACTGCCTCGTTGATTTGATTGGGCGTACCTTGATGCATGTTTAAAGAAACATTGGGGTAGCGATGAATAAAACCCTGAATCACCTCAGGCAGAGCGTAACGAGCCTGAGTATGCGTAGTGGAAATATTTAATGAGCCCTGATCAGGATGAGTATGTTGGTTCGCCACCGCCTTAATGCTTTCAACCTTGGCCATAATCTCATTACTGATACGAATGATTTCTTGACCTGCTGGCGTCACTTGGCTCAGATGCTTGCCGCTGCGCTTAAAAATTTGCACCCCTAACTCATCTTCCAGCAAACGAATTTGTTTACTAATGCCCGGTTGAGAGGTGTACAGGCTTTCCGCAGTAGCCGATACATTTAAATTATTGTTAACGACTTCTACGATATAGCGCAACTGTTGTAATTTCATTTACTTAGGTTCTCTGGCTCGACACAAATAGAACACCAACGCGGCTTTAGTGGGCGCTCTTATTACATTTTTTTATAAGTATATATTCAATCACCACCAGAATAAAACGCCTTTGATCAGTTATTTATGGCCTTTTTCTAAGTAAAGCTTCTCACCAGCTGGGCCAAGTTTTGTTTTAGCCTACGCAAACAAGGCCCAACCCCATTAAGCCTAGTCATTACCGCTAGAAAATAGCGCCTGACGAGCCCTAATCTAAACTGCAAATAACAGCAGTTTTTTATATTCACTACCCACCAATCATTGCCAGAATAAAACACGATTATTCTAGTGCTTATAATCTTTGCTAACTAAGGCTTCTCACCAGCTGAGCTGAGTTTTGTTTTAGCAAACGCAAGGTTGCCCCCGCGCCCATTAACGCTACTAAGACCATGCCGGTAACTGGCCCTAATAGCCATAGATCCCAACTAATGGTGGCTTTTATCTCAAATACCAACAGCTGCAATAATACCAATACGGATTGTGCCGCAGCTGCAGCAATTAAGCCCGCTAATAAGCCAAGAATAACAAACTCATAAATCACGGCGTTACGCAGCAGCTTGCCACTGGCCCCTAAGGTGCGCAAAATTACCGTTTGTTTACGCCGCTCGGCTAACGAGCTTTGCACCTGAGCGTACAATACTAGCGAACTGGCTAATAACACCACCACTAAGACCAAGCGCAAGGCTAAGGCGACTTGATCAACCACTTGCGAAAGTTGCTCAATCAGGGCTTTCACATTAATCAGCACCAAGGTGGGGAAACGGCTCATAATATCGGCCATCCACTCACCGCTACCATCAGGCAAATAGAAAGAGGTTAAATAACCACTAGCAAAAGACTGAATAATATCTGGGCTTAGCAATACGAAGAAATTAGGCTGCATGGTATTCCAGTCGATGCTGCGAAAGCTGCTCACCTTAACCTCAAATTGCTGAGAGCCCACCATGAAGCGCAAATTGTCGTTCAGCTTAATGTTGAGCCGCTCAGCAAAGTCCTGCTCAACTGAGGCTTGCGCCACGCTATTTTGATTTAGCCACTGACCGGCAACAATTTCATTTCTATAGGGCAAGTTTAGGGTACTACTCAGGTTCAATTCTCGCCCTGCTCCGCGCCGCCGCGATGAGTCTTTTTCGGAATACTCGCCTTCTCGCTGCTGACTCACAGCTTCGCCATTAATCGCCACTAAACGACCACGTAACATGGGGTACATAGGGCTTAGCTCTATTCCCTGTTCGGCAAAACGCTCCGTTAACTGCGGCTTTTGCTGTTCAGAAATATTGTACATGAAGTGATTAGGCGCACCTGCGGGAAGTTGCTGCTGCCATTCGCTAATCAAGTCTTGTTGAATCACCCACACCACTAGGGCCAACTTAATCGCCACAGTAAAACCAATCAGCTGTACGCGATTTTGTTTTGCCCGTTTATACAGCGAAGATACCGCGATTTTTAAACTCAAATCATTCAGACGCGTCGCATACTTTTTCGCCAACCATAGCAGTAGCTGACTAATCACCAGCAACGCCAGTACCGCTAACACCCCAACGCCTAATAAAATTAAGCTTAGCTTTAACGAACGGCTATACAGTAATAACAGGCCAAACACACTCAGGAGCATCCATAAACCGACCCAAAGTGGTTTCACCACGGCATCGTCGCTATTACGGCGAATCACCCGCAACGGCGCAATATCAAACAATTGTGCCAAGGTAGGCAAAGTAAACGCCATACCGCAGATCAGGCCACTTCCCACCGCCATCACATAGGGCAAACTACCGGCACTAGGTAAAGCGATATTGAGTAAGTTTTCGATGTAATGCGCCACCGGCCATTGCAACAGCATGGCCAGTACAACGCCTAGCACTATCGATATCAGCATTACCGTTAGTAGGTGGCCCAGATAAATACGGCGAATTTGCTGCTTAGAGGCCCCCAATACCTTGAACATGGCCACGGTGTCGTAGTGCCGCTGACAATATAAACGGCTAGCAACGGCAATTGCCACACTGGCTAATAACACCCCAATTAACCCCGCCAGTAACAAAAACTGTTGAGCACGCTGCAGCGAGTTAGCCAAGGGGGAATTACCGCTTCTTACCGTGATTAGGCGTTGATTGTCTTTAAGCTGCGGCTTGAGCCAGTCTTCCAAACGCTCAAGCTGGCCATCGGTGCCCGCAAACATATAACGATAAGCCAGCCGGCTACCCGGCTGTACCACTTGAGTTTTAGCCACATCGTTAATGTTAATAA
>NZ_JBNKPP010000125.1:0-19445 GCF_050295395.1 Agarivorans sp. | reverse complement strand
TGGCGCTACATGCTTAGTTTGTCTTTATTCTCGTTAATCAGCTGCGGACAAACACGCCACTAATTAACATACCAGAATTCTATTTCGCGGTTCAGCTCTCTAGTCAAAGCTTCCCTCGCTATCTTGTTTGGTTTTGAACTTCTATGAATCCCCGTCTTACAAGCGGAAGCTAGGGTAGAAGTGCTCTAGCAGGTTATTAAGCTGCTAGTGCGTAGTTTTCGTCGTTTGCGACTATTTTTTTGCGGCTTTTTACGTGGCAAACCGCCCCACGACATGCTCCACAAGCCTTCCTGATCCTGTCGAATCCAATTCAGCCCCGGAATTTGGCGCAGTGTAACACAGTTGTTAGGTGTTCACCTAGCATTGTGTTATTGACTGCTGCGAATTTAAACGATGGCCTGAGTTGTCGACCGTAAGTGCTGAATGTGGCCTAATTTAATTGAGCCAGTACCGCATTGCGGGTGGTGGAGTTGACCGCAAAAACCTTCATGAGTGATTTTAAGAAGGCTCTATCTCGACACATGGTTTTACCTGGGCTATCAGAAATTTTTGCTACTGGGTGGCCGTTCAGTCGCACCATCTTCATTACCATGTTTATGGGTTGGTTTAGGCCAAGGTCGCCCATCAGCCAGGTTCCAATACCGAAACTGAGGCCAATTCGGCCATGAAAGTGTTGGTAAATGGCAACGGCGCGCTCGAAGTTTAGCCCATCGCTAAATACCAGTGTTTTGTTGCTGGGGTCGACTTGTAGCGCTTCTAGTCGGGCCACAATGGCTTCACCCCAGAGGATGGGATCGCCGGAGTCGTGGCGAAAGCCGCTATAGTTGCTTGCTAGCTGGCGGTTTAGATCACGACAAAAAGCATCGATACCAATAATGTCAGTGAGGGCAATGCCTAGGTCGTCCCGGTATTCGGTAATCCAATTCTCTAGTGCGGCGCGTTGCGAGTCGGCCAGCTGATAGCCGAGCTGTTGATGGGTTTGAAACCATTCGTGGGCCATGGTGCCAATGCAGGCTAGGTTAAATTGTTTTGCTAACAATGGGTTGGAGGTGCCAACAAAGTTTGCGGGCAGTTGCTGTTGTAGCTGGGCAATGATTTGCTGCTGCGCGGCATAAGAAAAACGCCTGCGGGTACCAAAATCGGCGAAGCGGAATCCACTGAGGTCAACTTTATCGCCCATCCTTTCCAGTGATTTTATTTTACTATTGGTGGCTTGCTCAATGTGCTCTGGGTTTATCTGCGGGTAGCGATGACGGTTGCGAATTTCCGACAAGGCTGCCATTAGCGGGATTTCAAAAGGTGAAACTTGCAGTTGAGGGCCTTTCCCGCTTACCACTAGCTGACCGTTACGCGCTTCAATTGACAGTAACTCTGGCTGGTAGCGAAACTGTTTTAACCACTGTAGGTAGTCGTCTGATATAAAGCTAAAGTTTTGCCTTAGGTACTGAGACTCTTGGTCGCTCAGGGTGTGTTCGGCGAAGCTCTCTACCTGAGCTTTTAGCTCGGGAACATAGATGCTGAGATCTTCTTCACTACGGCATTTAAATTCCCACTCGGCTTCGGCATTGGGCGCTTGGTGCAAATAGGCCTGAGCCATGGTGAGTTTGTAGAAGTCGGTATCGAGTATGCCTTGAATCAGGGGGCGGCCAGACATCATCGGATCTCTCATTGCTATGGCTTAATCATTGAGGGTTGCTAGTAGTGCTGGCAGTTGGCTGATTTGTTCGCATAGCTGAATGTTAGCGGCGAGCAATTCTGTTTTGGCTGTTTCGCTGGTGTCGCTTGCAATGCCTCGGCAGGCTTCCAATACGACCACGACGTCGAAGCCAGCGCGTTTAAGCTGTAGCGCGGTAGTTTTTACGCAGTAGTCTAAGGCTAAGCCGCCCAATAATACAATGCCCACGTTTTGGTAGTTCAGCCATTCTATCAGGCCGGTTGACACCTGCTCTTGCAGATCGTGATAGCAAGCTCCGTAGGGATGTAAATCCGGTTCAATACCCTTATAGACTCGGTAATCATAGTCTAGCGGGGAGGGCAGTTCGTCGAGTAATTCAAAGCCGGTGGTTCCGGGGACGGCATGGGCTACCCAAGTGACATCGGCATTTTCTAAATCAAGTGCTTGTAACATTTGTTCGGGGGAGTCAACTACCCAAGGAGCCTGAGCAGAATGGGCATCTTTTGTCATTACCCGCAGATCAGCGTAAGCGGCCAGTGCATTGAGCGCTGGACCAATTTTCTCACCTTCGGGAACCGGTAATTCGTTGGGACAAAGTGGGGTGAAGGTTTTCTGGGCATCAACATCGATTGATGCAATTAATCTTGCCTTGGACATTCTAGATCCCCTTGGTTGGATAAACGACACTGTTCCCTTAACAAGGCGTATTTAAGCATAAATTCTAAACAGCAACTATGCCGCTAGTAGTTTGCCCATTGGCTAAAAGGCTTTAGGCAAATTGTGTAACTAAGCTAGGCTTTAGCAATGAAGTTTGTGCTAAGTCGATAAGCAGGATTAATGCATGATGTATTCGCTAAAACAGAAACATTAAGGCGCGGGTGCTGCGCCTTGCTGACGGAATGTTTAGCATTAACGCAGATTGTGTTTCATTACCCGCTCTTTGGTGCGCTGCCATTCGCGATCTTTAATGTCTTCACGCTTGTCTTGGTCTTTTTTACCCTTGGCTAGGCCAATCTCTAGTTTTGCCCAAGAGCCTTTCCAGTAAAGTGCAGTGGCGACAATGGTATAACCTTGACGCTCAACAGCACCGGTCAAGTTATCCAGTTCGCGGCGGTTAAGCAGCAACTTACGAATACGGGTTGGGTCGGCTACCACGTGGGTGGAAGCAGAGATAAGTGGTTGAATGTTTAAACCAGAAATAAAGGCTTCGCCGTCGCGTACGTATACGTAGCTCTCTGCGATGTTAACCTTTCCGGTTCGCATGGATTTTACTTCCCAGCCCTGTAGCTCAAGACCCGCTTCAAACTTATCTTCGATGCGGTATTCATGACGCGCTCTTTTATTTAACGCGATGGTATTTGAGCCGGCTTTTTGTTTTGATTTTTTCTTACTCATAGGCGCTATTATACGCATGCAGCGAGGCTTGAAAACTGATATTGTGCGGATCTATAGGGCCTGTTGATCTTTCGAGATGTTTTTTGCAGCATTTTGTGGGGTTTTTATACAAGGCAGAAGCTTTGAAATGTAGTTATTCTACTTGATAAGCCAATAACGCAGTAGAAAGACCCCACAAACGCTGCCCAAAGGGGTCGGTTAAAAGCGTTTTACTCTTTGTTGAGAGGTGTTTTGCTTAGAATGCTAGGCGACAAACCTCTCGCCGCGATTAAAACGCTTTTATCTCGAACAAAAATTTACCGCGAAAGGTCAACAGGCCCTAGAGCTAATGGTAAAATGTTGTCAGTTTTGTTGGAAGAGTGGGTTTATGCCGCAAGTAAATCGTAGTGCTTTAGTGATGTACAGTGCTGAGCAAATGTACCAATTGGTGAATGACGTAAAGGCCTACCCAGAGTTTTTACCCGGTTGTGTTAACAGTGAAATTATTCAGCAAGGCCCGTCGAGTATGGTTGCCGAGGTAGGTGTGGCGAAAGCGGGCATTCGCAATAAGTTTGTTACCGAAAATACCCTGAGTGAAAATCAGTCAATTCACATGAATTTGGTTGATGGTCCATTTAAATCACTATCTGGTGTATGGCAGTTTATTCCTTTGGATGAGCAAGCTTGCAAGGTGGCCTTAGATTTGAATTTTGAGTTTAGTAATAGGCTGATTGCCGCTGCTTTTGGTCGGGTATTTAACGAGCTTGCTGGCAATATGGTGCAAGCCTTTGTCGATAGAGCGAAACAGGTGTATTAGTGGTGGCCGAGAAAATTAAAGTAGAAGTGGTTTACGGACTACCCGACAACCAAGTCTTGTTAGCGCTAGAGGTGGAGCAGGGCTGCGATATTTTAAGTGCGATTAAGCAATCGGGCATTGTGTTGCATTTTCCTGAAATTGACCCAGAAAATGCCACCGTAGGTATTTTTAGTCGTATGGCAAAGCTTGACCAAGAATTACGGGATGGCGACCGCATCGAGATTTATCGGCCTTTAATTGCCGATCCTAAAGAGCTTCGTAAAATAAGAGCCGAGCGGGCTAAAGCCGAAGGGCGTGCGAGCAAGGTGACGGGTGGTAGGCCCAAGACTAAAAACACCGCCAGCTAATAGCAAAAAGCCAGATTCGATGATCTGGCTTGTTGTTGCTGAAGCGTCTGTTAGCTGTCTTCCAAGGGAACCATAAAGTCTTTACTGACTTGGTAATCTCCCTCTACTAAGGCTAAGTGGTCGTCAACAAACTGAATGACTAGGTTACGCTTCTCAAAGTCGCCGTTACCGCTTTTGTAGCTATATAGGTAGTACCAGCGTTCTTTATCAAAAGCGTCGATCAGCATCGGCGTGCCAAGTACATAACGCACTTGTTCTTTGCTCATATTAATACGCAGTTGCTCAACTTTAGCATCGTCAATGTAGTTACCTTGGGGTATATCAATCTTATATACCAACCAATTAAAGGTTGAACAGCCACTTAAGCCTAGGCTGGCGAGTAGAATTAAAACTTTTGCAGTACAACGCATGTGAATCGAAGCTCCTTGTTAAGGCAAGCATCATAACTAAGCACCGGCCTAAAAAGAAGCATCGATTACTAAGAAATTAGTCCTCTATCAACAATTCTCGTGCGTTCGCCAATGCCGATGGGGTGATGGCATCTCCCGCGAGCAAGCGGGCCAGCTCACTGAGTCGCTGCTCGCTGCTTAAGTTTTGCATTTGTGTGATGGTTTCATTTTTCTTCTGTTGCTTGCTAACCAACATCTGCTGATGACCATGGCCCGCCACTTGCGGTAGGTGGGTAACACACAATACTTGGCATTGTTTACCTAGTTGTCGCAACATGCTACCTACTACCGCTGCTGTTGGTCCGCTGATGCCAACATCCACTTCGTCGAAAATCAAAGTAGGGGTTAGAATGCTGGCGGAGCATATCACTTGAATGGCTAAGCCAATGCGAGATAGCTCACCGCCTGAGGCCACTTTTTCTATGGCTTGCATAGCTTGACCGGGGTTAGTGCGTACCAGTAGCTCTACTCGGTCAATACCATTGGCATTGGTAAACTGCTGGGCATCACTTTGTACGGCAAACTCACATTGTGCCTTGGCCATGCTTAATTTATGGATCTCTTTAGTTATCAGTTTACTCAGGGCGTTAGCTGCTCGTTCGCGGCTTTTCGATAGCTTCTGGGCTTTTTCTAGGTAATCTTGCCAAGCCTTATCGATGTCTTCGCTAAGGTGCTCAAAGCGCTCGCTTTGTTGGCTGAGTTCGTCTAATTGTTGTTGTAAGCTTTGGTGTAAATCGGGCAATTGTTCTGGGCTAGTGTGGTGTTTTCTTGCTAGCTCTAGTGCTTGACCTAGGCGAGCTTCTAGCTCGGCAAACAGTTCTGGGTCAAAATCTAGTTGCTCACTATAGTGGCTAAGCTGCGAGCTGGCCTCTTCAACTTGAATATGTGCGTCATGAATGAGGTTGCTAATAGCTTCTAGTTTAGGGTCGAGCTCGAGCAACTGGCTAATGCTTTTACAGGCTTGACCCAGCATGTCGGTGATATTCATTTGCTCGTCTTGTCCGAGCAACTGACTAAGCTGATAGCTGGTTTGTTGTAATTCAGTACTGTGAGACAGACATTGGTGTTGTTGTTCAATCTCTTGGTATTCACCGCTTTGCAGGGCAAATTCATCCAATTCTTTGACTTGATACTCCAATAACTGACGTTGTGCCGCTAGCTCATTTTGCTGCTGTTCGGCCAGCTCTTTTTCGTTACACAAGCCCTTCCAGCTTTGATAAGCCTGTTTCACCTCAGTAATTAGCTGTGGGTGAGCGGCATATTGGTCAACAATAGCCAGTTGTTGGCTGGGTTTGAGTAAGAGTTGGTGGGCGTGTTGCCCGTGAATGCTCACTAAGTACTGGCCTAGGCTTTTTAGCTGAGCCAGTGGCACGGCCGTGCCATTGATATAGGCCTTAGAGCGTCCTTCTTTGGTCACCACACGGCGCAAAATGCATTCTTCGTCACTTAGTAGTTCATTTTGTTTTAGCCATAATTGGGCGTGAGGATTGTCGCTTATATCAAATTGGGCAGTAATTTCTGTTTTGTCGGCACCTTGTCTAACCATGCCCGCTTCGGCTCGATTGCCTAAACATAAGCCTAAGGCATCGATAGCAATCGATTTACCTGCGCCAGTTTCGCCGGTGATGGTGGTCATCCCTGCATGCAGATCTAATTCAAGAAATCGAACAATGGCAAAATTTTGTACGCTTAATTGAGTGAGCATTTTCCTAAACCTGTTCATTTATACAGTAACTGTATAAATATATAGCGACTTGAGAATTGGCGCAAGCATCAAGTTTAAAAGTTTATTAGAGGGCTAGCTTGAGCGCTTAGCTTAAAAAACAATCGAGTTGTGGGTAAAAAACGCGCACTAGTATGGTGTGCGGTGAATTCCCTGTTTTATTAGTGAATATGAATGCTCACTAGACAAATTTTAGGCAAAATCTATAGATAAGTTTGAAATGTCGCTGGTTCTTAGCATCGTACTGTAGGCTGCTATCGTCTCTGTGGCAATAAAAGCTAGTGGTTAGGCTTTTCAGCCTTAGGATTTGCTACTAGGATGGAGTTTGTCACATTAGTGTCATCGAATTCGTGCATGTTTATCAAATAGTTGTTGTATATGTGCCGCGCTTGTCGGTATGCCAATTAACCTAGAATACATGGAAGATATTATGTTGAATAAACGTTTAACACTAAGTGCCTTGCTACTTAGTATGGGCGCAGCAATGAGTGCACAGGCCAGTGCAGAAACATTACGCTTATTAACTTGGGGAGGCTATGCTCCGCAAGAGGTGATTGATCTGTTTGAAAAGGAAACCGGCATTGAGGTGAAGGTGACTAAATCAAACAACGAAGACATGATTTCTAAGCTACGCGCTACTGGCGGTTCGGGTTTTGATTTGGCCCAACCCAGTCAAGACCGTATTACTGGCGTTCAGCAACAGTTTGGTATTTACCAAGCCATCGATTTATCCCGTATTGAACAAGACAAGTTTATTACCTCTATGTTGGCGGCCACCAAGAAAAACACTGCGGTGGGAGATAAGGTGTTTGGTGTGCCTCACGTTTGGGGAACCAGCGGCTTGGTAGTGAATACTGACATGGCCAAGGATGTCGCCGACTACACCGATTTATGTCAGAAAAAATATGCCGGTAAGGTGTCTTACCGCTTGAAACGTCCCACCTTGATTGGCTTTGCCTTTGCCTTGGGTGAAGACCCCTTTGCCGCTTACAGCGATGCGGGCAAGTATCAAGCGATTTTGAATAAGGTGGAAGCAGCCTTAATCGACTGTAAGCCTTTAGTGAAAGCCTATTGGTCCGGTGGCGACGAGTTAATGAACTTGATCCGCTCAAATGAGGTGGTTGCAGCGATGGCTTGGGATGCCGGTGGCTGGAAGCTAAATCGTGATCAGCAAAACATTCAGTTTGTGGCTCCTAAATCAGGTGCTTTAGGCTGGATTGATACCTTTGCTATTCCTCGAAAATCTAAAGCTGTAGATGCCGCTTATAAGTGGATCAACTTTGTTATGCGTCCTGAAATTGCCGCTAAAATCACTGAAGCTGCCGGCAACTTTACTGCTTCTAAGGGCTCAGACGCCTTTGTAAACGAGCAGGCTAAGACTCAGTTTAATACCAGCTTTAGCAGTGACGACATCGATAACATCAAGTGGTATCCCGCCGTTCCTGCTGGCCTAGAAGCCATGGAAGGAAAAGTATTAGACCGCGTACAAGCGGCACAATAAATCATTAGGGGCCGCTTGGCCCCTCAGCTTTAACTTGGATGTACTATGGCGGATAACGCTAATTTTGATCTTGAGTGTGAACACCTCTCTAAACGTTTTGCTGATTTCACTGCAGTAGACGGCCTCAACTTTGCTGTAGAAGCAGGGTCTTTTTTCTCTATTTTAGGCCCCTCGGGCTGCGGCAAAACGACGCTATTAAGAATGTTGGCCGGCTTTGAGTCACCCAGTGAAGGCGAAATTCGTATTCATCAGAAACGAGTGAATGAGCTAGCACCAAATAAACGCCCAGTGAATATGGTGTTTCAGCATTTGGCCTTGTTTCCCAATATGAATGTGGCCGAAAACATCGCCTATGGCCTGAAACGCCGCGGCGTGAAGGCGGCTGAGCGAACGCGAAAAATCACCGATGTATTGGAGCGAGTGGGCTTAAATGGCAGCCAGCAAAAGCAAATTTCTCAGTTATCTGGTGGGCAAAAGCAACGCATTGCGATAGCTCGTAGCTTAGTGTTAGAACCGCGCCTATTGCTATTAGATGAACCCTTAGGAGCCTTAGATTTAAAGCTTCGCGAGAAAATGAAAGTAGAGTTAAAACACTTACAGCGAGAATTTGGCACCACCTTTATTTACATCACTCATGATCAGTCGGAAGCCTTGGTCATGTCGGATAAAGTGGCGGTGATGAATCATGGTAAGTTTGAGCAATTAGCCAGCCCCCAAGAGCTTTATTATCAACCCAAGAGTGCTTTTGTGGCCAAGTTTGTTGGCCAAACCAATAGTTTAAAAGCCTTGGTGTTTGAACAGAAAAAAGACATCGCGTTACTGAAAACCGCCCGTGGGCGACACTTAATTGTTGCCACTCCTCACGCCTATAGCGTGAATGCGCGAGTGAATGTATTCATTCGCCCCGAAGCGATTGGCATTGCCGAGGCGGGGCAAGATGTGCAAGCCGATAATCAGTTTGATGTACAAGTGGAAGAGTGCTTGTTTGATGGCGCAAGCTCGACACTGGTGGTGCGCGATATTCACCACCATGATTTATACAAAGTGGCCCCCGGCGCCGACTTCTCCTTACAGCATGTAGTAGTGGGTAGCCAATTGCGTATTTATTGGAATGCCAAACAGGCGATCTGTATTGCTGCCGAGGTGGCGAGTGAAAGCTAAAACGCTAGGATTCTATCTGCTGTTATTGCCCTTTGTGCTGTGGTTTGTACTGCTGATTGTACTGCCGCATTTGCAGATGGTAGAGCTGTCGTTTATTAAACGTGATTACATGGCAGGCGACAGTCATGGTTGGTATCAGTATCAGCAGTTTTTTTCAGAGCCCTTGTATTGGCGTACCTTATTAAGAACGGTTTGGATGTCTTTATTGGCCACCTTAATTACCTTGTTGGTCAGTTTCCCGGTGGCTTTTTATATCGCCAAGGTCGCCAAGGGTAAAACCAAGCGTTTGTTATTGCTGAGTTGCTTGCTGCCATTTTGGGTGAGTGAGTTAGTACGCACTTACGGTTGGATGATTCTGTTGCGAGAGTCGGGAGTGATTAGCCAAGGCCTAATGGCGCTGGGCTTAAGCGAGCAACCCATCGAGTTTTTATATAATGATGTAAGCATGTTAGTGGGGCTGGTTTATACCTCGATGTTATTCATGGTGGTGCCCTTGGTGAGTACCCTTGAAGGCTTGGATCAAAGTTTAATCGAAGCGGGTTATGATTTGGGCGGCAACGGCTGGAATGTTACGCGTTCTATCGTGGTGCCTTATGCTATGCCGGGCATTGTCTCTGGCTGTATCATGGTGTTTATGTTGTGTCTGGGCAATTATTTAACCCCGCGTTTACTGGGCGGCAAAGACAGTTTGTGGTTTACCGAGCAAATTTTTACCCAATTTATTACCCGATTTAACTGGGAACTCGGCGCGGCCTTTGGTGTGATATTGCTGTTGGTTTCTTCATTGGTGGTGGCTTTGGGTTTAAAACTCAGCGGCCAATCGTTTAGCCGAACCTTAGGGAGGTAATGGTTTATGTTGCACCAATTACGTGGTCCTGCGAAGTCGGCTTATGTGAGTTACATCCTGTTGTTTCTGTTGTTCTTAGCCTTGCCCTTAACCGTAGTGGCGGTATTTGCCTTTAATGACAGCGTGTTTGCTGCTCTGCCTTGGCAGGGCTTTACCTTAGACTGGTTCATTGGTCAGGAGGAACCCAAGTTAGGGATTTTTTATGACCAAGGTTTGTTATCCAGTATTGGCGTGAGCGCGATGATAGCCTGTTTAGTGACGCTGTTTTCGCTGTTACTCGCTACGGCCAATGCTTGGCTGTTTGTGCGTTTTGATTTTCCTGGGAAAAACTGGTTATACATTGGTTTGTTATTGCCCTTGGTGATTCCCGGGGTAATTCTTGGTGTGGCTATTTTGGTGGCCAGTAGCGGCTTGGCCAATAGCTTAGAGAACACCATTGGCTGGGATCTACAGTGGTTGAGACCGGGTTTTGTATTGGTGGTACTAGGGCAGGTGGCCTTTATTACCACTATCGCGACCTTGGTGGTGATTGCTCGCTTGCGTAAGTTTGATTTCAGCCTAGAAGAAGCCGCACTCAATCTCGGCGCTAGCCCCTGGGTGGCTTTTGTTACGGTAGTATTACCGTTTCTATCACCCGCTTTAATTGGTGCTGCGGTGGTGAGTTTTTTAATGTCCTTTGAAAACTTTAATACCACCTTGATGTTGGTGGGTTCCGATGCCCCCTTAACCATTGCCATGTATGACCGACTACGCGAAGGGTCTACCCCAGTGTTAAATGCGGTATCGTTGTTACTGATGCTCGGTTCTGGCGTAGTGGCTCTGCTATCGATGTTACTCAACAGCGACGAAAAACCTTCAAGTTAGCTATTACTGGGTTCCCACGGTATTTACCGTTTTATGTGACTTGCTGAGTCCGCCAGCCAAGCGATGAACTATTTTTTATAGTAAGCGTTTGGCTGGTTTTTCGTGGTCGCTATTGCTTGCTTGGCATGATATAAGGCCGATATTTTTCAATGGAAGTTGCCAGTGAAACACGCTCAGCACCAGTCTAAAGGCTTTGTATTGTTATTAGCCGGCATGATGTCGTTAGTGGCCTTGTCGGTTGACGCCATGTTGCCTGCCTTAGTGGTGATTGCCGAAGATTTCTCTCTAAGTAATCAGGCTTATGCCCAATGGACTATTACCTCTTTATTCATTGGTTTGTCGATTGGCCAGCTAATTTATGGCCCTTTATCCGATGCCTTTGGCCGCAAACGTCCCATTTATTTAGGCTATAGCCTGTTCATACTAGGCAGTTTACTGTGTGTATTGGCTGACTCTTTTGCTTGGCTCCTTGCCGGGCGAGTATTGCAAGGAATAGGCGCTGCAGCACCACGAATTATCACCACTGCACTGGTGCGCGATAAGTTAAAGGGTGCGGAAATGGCCAGTGTGATGTCGGTGGTATTTTCGATTTTTATTGTGGTGCCGATTGTAGCGCCAGCCTTGGGCCAACTGGTCTTAAACTTGGCCGGCTGGCGTTGGATTTTTGGTGTATTGTTGGCGATGGCGCTGGTGACGGGGATTTGCTTCTGCTTGTTTCAAGAAGAGACGCTGGCAGTAGAAAAGCGCCGCGCCTTGAGCATCGCTAATATGCTAGCGGGCCTAAAATTGTTGTTTGCCGAGCGCACAGCATTGGTATACACCTTGGTGTCGGGCTTAGTATTTGGCGGCTTTATGGGGTATTTAAACAGCGCTCCCTTGTTATTTATTCAGTTATACCAACAGGGGGATAACTTCGCTCTATTATTTGCCTTATCGGCGATGTCGATAGGTTTAGCGTCGGTGGTTAATGGACGCATTGTATTACGAATGGGCATGCGGCGGATGATTCTATGGGCGCTGTGGAGCTTGGTTTGGTTAAGCTCGCTATTTTGCCTATTGTTAGTGAAGACTCAGGGCGTGCCGAGCCTGTTTTGGCTAATGACTTATTTGATCCCGGCTTTTTTCTGTATTGGTTTACTGTTTGGTAATCTTAACTCCTTGGCGATGGAGCCGTTGGGGGCAATCGCCGGTTTGGGCTCGGCCTTTGTGGCGTGTATTTCTACCTTGGTGGGGATCCCAATTGGTAGTGCAATTGGCCTCAGCTTTAATAATACTGTTTACCCTTTAAACTTGGGCTTTTTGTTTATGGCGGTGACGGCTTTGTTGCTAATTAAGCTGTTTGATCGGCCCGTCGCCAAGGCTTAGTGGGGCCGTCCGTTGTGGATAGGTGAGAGTTGTCGTTAAATCTCTAGGGCGAGGTGGGTGAATAAATCATGCAACTCGGCTTGCTCGTCAAATTTAATGCCAAGCGCGAGGTGCTGGTGGCCGTCGCGACTTTGACTTTTTATACTGCCTTCTATCACCGTGTCATTTTCTGGCTGACTGGGTATACGAATATAGATAAAAACCTTATCTAATAAACATTTACCATAGCTCTCCGGCCATTTAACTTTGAAGCGGCAACCGCCCGCAGATAAATCTACAATCACTCCGTCGAAGCTTAAATCATTTTCGATTTGCTGGTCGTGCACCGATGAACGGTGGGTTAACATGGCAGGGATGCGGGTGCTGGCGCGTTGTTGCTTACGCAAACTAAAGCGTTCTATTTCACTGGGATATTTAACAAACAACAGGTGCTTAGGCGATTTGATGATGTCGGTAATATTGCTGCGAAAAGCGATACACTGTCCGGCTTCGCCTTCAATAATTGAACGTACGATACAGGCCATGCCTTCTTGCAATACATCGTTATGGCCGTGCTGGGCGTAGCGGGGAACCGCAAAGATTAAAAAATTTGCATCGTCTAAGCCTACCAGTTTGCATTTGATCCTAACGTTACTGCCTTTGATGAATTGCACATCGAGTACATCGCCAAAGCGAAGTTGCTGCATGATGCTAATCACTTCCTGACGCTGCTTAACCAGCGGGCTTACTGCTGTTGCCAAGATAACACTCCCTTGTTATTACATAGCTAAATTAAAACAACCGGCTGCCCCAGCCTAACTTAGTTCGTAAAATTTTAAAATAGTCGTAGTTTTTAGGGTGAACCAAGCGCAAGGGGTGGGCCTGTTTGCGAATAATAACTTCATCGCCGGGCAATACCGGTAACGACACATGGCTGTCGCAGCTAACGTGCATGTGTTCACTATTTTCATGAGACAGTTTCAGCTTAATTTCGCTGTTGCTGTCTACTACGATGGGCCGAGAGCTTAGGGTATGGGGAAACATTGGCACTAAGGCTATCGCGTCTAAATTGGGGGTAAGGATCGGGCCGCCAGCAGATAACGAATAGGCGGTGGAGCCGGTGGGCGTGGTAATAATAATGCCATCGGCGCGTTGGCTAAGCATGAAGTGGTTATTGATGTAGACTTCAAATTCCAACATGGTGGCGACTTTTTCTAAGTGCAATACCACCTCATTCACCGCACTGTTGAGACTTTTTACCGAGTTATGACGAAGTACTTTGGCTTCTAATAAGCAGCGTTTCTCTGTGATGTATTCACCATCTAATACTGCTTTTAGCGGATGCTCGAAATTATAGGGATCAAGATCGGTTAAAAAGCCTAGGTTGCCTCGGTTCACTCCTAGAACCGCTACGTTATAGCGAGATAGAACCCGTGCCGCGCCTAGCATATTACCGTCGCCGCCCACCACAATGGCTAGATCGGCTTGTTCACCCAGCTCATTAATGGTGACTAGCTTGGGACTGTCGATGTTTAATTCTTGGCCAGTTCGCTCTTCGACCAAAACCGTATAAGACTGCTCTGCCAACCAATGATAGAGAGCAGTGAGGGTATTGTTGGCTCCCTCGTGATAGGGTTTGCCGATTAAACCGATAGTATTGAAGGCTTGAGTCATAACTTGTTGATTTAACATTGTGTTGTCGTTGATTATAACGCGTGCGCTAACAACTCAGCCAGTTTTATCGTGACTATCACTTGAAAGCCTCTGTTTGATCCCCATAATAGGCTTCAGATTTAGTTTTTTTAAAGTATTACGGAGACCCTGCATGAGCAGTGAGCAAAATAAACCACAGCCTGAAGAAGTTGTAGAAACCGAAGTAGAGCAGCCAGTGGAAGAGCATGCCGAAGAGTTGCAGAGCGAACAGTCGAGCGAGCAAGCGCAGGCTAATGACGAGGGCGGTGAAGAAATTTCAGTTGCTGAGTTATTAGAGCGTTTAGCTAAGGCTGAGCAAACCGTTGAAGAGCAGAAAGACAGTGTTATTCGAGCCAAGGCCGAAGTGGAAAACATTCGTCGCCGCTCAGCTCAAGAAGTGGAAAAAGCACGTAAATTTGCTTTAGAAAAGTTTGCCAATGAGCTGCTTCCTGTGATTGATAACATGGAAATGGCCCTGCAGCATGCCAACCGCGAAGATGACGCCTTGGCGTCTATGATTGAAGGCGTTGAGTTAACCCTTAAAACTTTGATTGATGCCGTTAAGAAGTTTGGTATTGAAGTAGTCGACCCACAAGACCATGCTTTCGATCCAGAAAAGCATCAAGCCATGGGCATGCAAGAAGTAGAAGGTGTTGCCGCCAATACCGTGGTTGCTGTGCTACAAAAAGGTTATGAGCTAAATGGTCGTTTATTGCGCCCTGCTATGGTGATGATCTCAAAACCGGCTTCGGTTGATACCAACGCTTAATCGGCTTTTATGATTTAACTCTCTAGCGTATCGATAATGTGGTTATCGATACGCTTTTTTATTTGCCAGGCTGTTTCTTTGGCGCGGCGCTGTCCATTACCCCTCCCCCGAACGACCTCTGAGCTCTCTGCGACTATGCTATTAGGCAAAGAGCGGATTAGTCATAATTAATCTGTAAATTTGCTAAGAAAATGACTGGATTGCCGCTGGACTGGGTTTGTGTTGAGCTATCCCCTTTGGCGGAAACTTTAACTTTGAACATGGGTTTAGCCCCCTAGTAAAGCCGCGACCACACTTAGATTATGCGGTTTTGGGTAAAAACTTTGACCTTCTTGGCCTCACTATGCCATGGTTAAGTGAATAACAATTGTTCGCATTACTTAGGTCGAGCACCACGCCACATGGAACAGCTAGAAATTTTCGACATTCCAAATCCTTGTCGCGGTATTTGTCAAACCAATAGCCGAGGTTTGTGTTTGGGTTGTTTTCGCACTCGTAAAGAACGCTTTGAGTGGCAGCGCTTAACGCTGGCTGAGCAGCAAAATGTCTTACGCTTAATGAAGCAGCGTAAAGGGCGTTTATTACGAGAGCTTCGCCGGCAGCAGTTAGATGCGGCGAGCGCTCAGCATCTGTCCCAACAGAACGAACTGCCTTTTTAATGGCCACTTAAAAGCTGGTAGTTAGCGAGGCTATCGGGCAATATAGCCGCACAGGGAATGATGTGGTAATAGTAAATCGAGGTGTCAATGAATGGTGTAGATCTCCTGCTCAATAATAATCGTATTTGGGCAAAGAAAATGAAGGAGAAAAACCCCACGTTTTTTTCTGATCTGTGTGAGCAACAGTCTCCAGAGTTTATGTGGATTGGTTGTAGTGATAGTCGAGTTCCCGCTAACCAACTAGCGAGCTTGCCTCCCGGCGAAGTATTTGTGCATCGTAATATCGCTAACGTAGTGGTTCATACCGATCTTAATTGTCTTTCTGTTATTCAATATGCGGTGGATGTGTTGAAGGTAAAACACATCATTGTGACCGGGCACTATGGTTGCGGTGGTGTGGTGGCGGCCATGAAAG
The DNA here is from genome assembly GCF_050295395.1 of Agarivorans sp. Lineage (NCBI taxonomy): Bacteria > Pseudomonadati > Pseudomonadota > Gammaproteobacteria > Alteromonadales > Alteromonadaceae > Agarivorans > Agarivorans sp. Next base: position 3,808 of record NZ_JBNKPP010000125.1, on the reverse strand, counting down.
ATGAACAACATGGTTTGATCGACAACTGGTTGCGTCATATTAAAGATGTGTACCGCTATTACCAACAAGAGTTAGATGCCATCGAAAACTTCGAAGAGCGAGTTAACCGCTTATGTGAGTTGAATGTGGTAGAACAGGTAAAAAATGTGGCAGAAACCACCGTTGTGCAAAATGCTTGGAGCCGCGGTCAGCCACTGGCCGTGCATGGTTGTGTTTATTCTTTGCAAGACGGCATTTTAAATGACTTAAATATTAGTCGTATGGGCTTAGATGATTAGTCATTAGATTATTGAAGATAAGAAAAACGCGGCTGTTAGCCGCGTTTTTTATAGCTGTATTATTTAATTCTGCGTTTAGGCTTGTTGTGCCTTAGCGCTTACGCTAGCAGCGTTAGCTTCTTCATGAGGAAGATGAACTTCTTCTTCTGATAAACCTGCTAGCGGGTTGTTATAGGTCTCGATATTAAGATCGCCCTCTGATTTAGCCACCACTACAGTTACCATGCTATCACCAGTAATGTTAACCGCGGTGCGCACCATGTCTAGCAGGCGGTCTACACCAATAATCAAGGCTATGCCTTCTACTGGTAAACCTACTTGCTGTAATACCATCGCAAGGGTAATTAAGCCCACACCTGGAACACCGGCAGTGCCTACAGAGGCAAGTGTGGCGGTGACGATGACCATTAAGAAATTGCCTGCGGTAAGGTCAATACCGTAAACCGTTGCAATAAAGATAGTGGCCACACCCTGCATGATAGAGGTGCCATCCATGTTAATGGTTGCCCCTAAAGGAATGGTAAATGACGCGGTTGAGTTGCGTACACCTAGCTTGTGAGTGGCAGTCTCCATCGTTACCGGAATGGTAGCGTTAGACGAGGCAGTACTAAAGGCAAACACAATGGCTTCACGCATTTTCTTTATAAACAACATCGGGCTGAGGCCGGTGAGCGCTTTTAATAGTGAAGGGTAGATGATTAAGGAATGTAATAGCAATACTGCTAATACCACCATAAAGTAGCTTAATAAGCTGGCAATAGCGCCAAAGCCAATGCCAAAGAATAGCTTAGCTAATAAGGCAAACACACCGTAAGGGGCTAGGTTCATTAAAATGGTAACCAGCTTCATGATCACCACATTAAAATCTTCAAACAACTTAGAGATACGTTTGCCGGGTTCACCGGAAATAGCAATAGCGATACCAAATAACAATGCAAATACAATGATTTGCAGCATATTGCCTTGGGCCATAGACGCGATAGGGTTATCTGGGAACATGTTAATCACAACCTGGCTTAAGCTAGGCGCTTCTTTAGCCACAAAGCTGGTTTCGCTGTTTAGTTCCATACCGGTGCCTGGACGAACCAATAAAGCCACCGCCATGGCTAGAGAAATGGCAATTGCGGTAGTGGCTAGGTAAAGCAAAACGGTTTTACCGCCTAAGCGACCTAAGCGCGCGGTATCTTTCATTGAAGATACGCCACAAACCAAAGAGACAAATACCAGTGGTACCACTAGCATTTTAAGGCTGGCAACAAAGATTGAACCAACGATGTTTAAAGCGCCGTCAACCAAATAATCTTTAACTAGTACAGATTCAGCAAAAAAACTTTGTAGTAATACACCCAAGCCAATACCAGCGACCATGCCGATAATAATTCTATGTGTGAGGCTTAGTTTTGGATCGTTTTTCATTATCCTTCTCTCTATTCTAATGGAGATTTTATGTCTCCATATAACTTAAAGTTAAGAGAATACTACCATAGCTTGTAGGTGAAATCATTTTTGGCACTATTTTTGATAATGTAGGTGGTTTTTTGAACTGCTGTGGTTTGGGCTGGTTTAAGCCGAAAAGCAGTGGCTCAGTTAACGAGTAAGCATTTTTAGTAAGTTTTTTTGTTGTTTTCCCTTGAAAAGAAATTTGCTGCCCCCACTTAGTTTTCAACAACAGAATATTAGTTAAAACCAGAATTTGGAGAACACCATCATGGGTAGAATTATTGGTATCGACTTAGGAACCACTAACTCTTGTGTTGCAATATTAGACGGCGATACCCCTAAAGTTATTGAGAACGCAGAAGGCGATCGCACAACCCCATCTATCATTGCTTTTACTGAAGATGGCGAAACCTTAGTGGGTCAACCTGCAAAGCGCCAAGCGGTAACTAACCCTAAAAATACTTTATTTGCGATTAAGCGTTTAATCGGTCGTCGTTTTACTGATGACGAAGTTCAACGTGATATCGAAATTATGCCTTTCAGCATCGTTAATGCTGATAATGGTGATGCTTGGGTTGAAGTAAAAGGTGACAAAAAAGCGCCACCTCAAATTTCAGCTGAAGTATTGAAAAAAATGAAAAAGACTGCCGAGGACTACCTTGGTGAGAAAGTGACTGAAGCGGTTATTACCGTACCTGCTTACTTTAATGATTCGCAACGTCAAGCCACTAAAGATGCTGGCCGTATCGCTGGTCTAGAAGTAAAACGTATTATCAACGAGCCTACCGCTGCAGCCTTCGCTTACGGTGTTAACAATACCAAGGGTGACAATGTAGTAGCAGTATACGACTTAGGTGGTGGTACTTTCGATATCTCAATCATTGAAATTGATGAAGTTGATGGCGAAAAAACCTTCGAAGTGTTGGCAACCAACGGTGATACTCACTTAGGTGGTGAAGACTTCGATAACCGCTTAATCAACTACTTAGTTGAACAGTTTAAGAAAGACCAAGGTTTTGACCTTAAAACTGATCCACTAGCGATGCAGCGTCTAAAAGAAGCCGCTGAAAAAGCTAAGTGTGAGCTATCGTCAGCACAACAAACAGATGTAAACCTACCTTACATCACTGCTGATGCAAGTGGTCCTAAACACCTAAACATTAAAGTGACTCGTGCTAAGTTAGAGTCTTTGGTTGAAGATTTAGTACAACGTTCTTTAGAGCCGCTACGTATTGCACTGCAAGATGCTGACCTATCTGTAGGTGACATCAACGACGTGATTTTAGTAGGTGGCCAAACTCGTATGCCTTTAGTACAAAGTGCCGTAACTGAGTTCTTTGGTAAAGAGCCTCGTAAAGACGTTAACCCTGATGAAGCGGTAGCTATGGGCGCTGCGATTCAAGGTGCGGTATTGTCTGGCGACAAAACTGACGTATTGCTACTAGACGTAACTCCACTATCTCTTGGTATTGAAACCATGGGTGGGGTAATGACTCGCGTTGTTGAGAAAAATACCACCATCCCAACTAAGGGTTCACAGGTATTCTCAACCGCTGAAGATAATCAAAGCGCGGTAACTGTTCACGTGATTCAAGGTGAGCGTAAGCGTGCTGCTGATAACAAATCTTTGGGTCAATTTAACCTAGAAGGTATTCGTCCTGCACAGCGCGGTGTACCACAAATTGAAGTGACCTTCGATTTGGATGCTGATGGTATCTTACACGTATCTGCCAAAGATAAAGACACCGGTAAAGAGCAGAAAATTACCATTCAAGCTTCTTCTGGTCTATCTGATGATGAAATCAACAAGATGGTAAATGACGCTGAAGCTCACGCTGAAGATGATAAGAAATTTGAAGAGTTAGTTCAGGCGCGTAACCAAGCGGATGCTTTAGTTCACGGTACCCGTAAGCAAGTTACTGAAGCTGGCGATGCACTTTCTGAAGAAGATAAAGAGAAAATTGAAGCGGCTGTAACTGAACTAGAAACAGCCAGCAAAGGCGAAGATAAAGCGGCAATTGAAGCGAAAACTCAAGCCCTTATCGAAGCGTCTCAAAAACTGATGGAAGTGGCTCAGCAAAAAGCCCAAG